>NZ_JBYTBB010000003.1:0-157461 GCF_058788755.1 Lysinibacillus sp. FW301-JW8 | reverse complement strand
CTCGTTTTGAAAAAGGGCTATACTTTTTGATTTGTCACCTTGATGTCATTGACATAATAGTATTTCAACAACATGAGGAGAAAAACGTTTATTTTTTCTCCTTTTCTTTCTACTCTTTTTACCTTTAAGTTATAATTTTTCATAGTGTTTCAAAAGGTTTTGTATTTTATCTTGGATAATTTGTTTTAATGAATCAGGCTTAACAGTTTTAACATTATGACTGTATTTCAGAAAATAGTTGGCGATAAATTCCTCTTCACCAGGGTTATAAAATCCTTTAATGACTGTTCTACTACCAATTTCTATATTCATAGAAGGGTAGGGTTCTTTATAAAAAATATCCTTCGCCTGTGCTGAAATCTCAACTTCAAAGTCAGTACTTTTCTCCGATTGATAAATTTCTAATGAACGACTAATAAGGTCATCTATTGAAAAGTGAGAGTCTATATTTTGTTCTTCTATAAAGGTTATTTTATCACATCTAAAAATTCTATACTTATTCGTTTTGAACTCTATTCCTGTAACATACCATTGACCGAACCTGGCAGAAATTTTGAAAAATTGAACATGGTAACTTTTTTGCTCGTTATTTTTCAAATATTGAATCTTACAGGTGTTTTCATTAAGAATACTTTTTAAAATTTTATCTAAAAACTGACTAACATTATGATGTTGATTTACTTCAAATTGCAGAACTTTTTTCATTTGGTGAATGTGCTGTATTTGATTTTTAGACAGACAGTTTTCAAATTTTTCATTTAGTTTAGTAACACTTAAATGGAATGGTGTTGATTGATAAGATTCTAACGTTAGCATTGCAAAGTACAGAGCATACACTTCATCTAACGTAAAGATAATGGGGGATAACAGTCTATTTTTTAAGAGACCATAACGTCCATGCCTGCCATGCTCAGCAAAAATAGGCATACCTAATTGTTCTAATGAACTAATATCACGCAGAGCCGTACTTTTGGAAATATTGTATTTAGACATTAGATCAATTAAATTAAAGTACTCGCGATTATTCAAGTATCTAATCATGTCATTTAATCTTTCTGACTTCTTCATTATTATAACTCCTTAAAGGTTTCATGTTTTGATACCTTTACATCTTAAAATAGGGTCAAGGTAATATCAATTGATAAGATATTTACCTAAAATTATTATTTATAGGGAGATTGATACTATGAGTACAACACTAGAAGTAGCCATTTTTTTATCTATGAACGGAAAAGCAGAAGAAGCGGTCGAATTTTACAAAAAACATTTTAATGCAGAGGAATTGTTACTCGTTACCTATGAAGACATGGCAAAACGCGATAGCTCACTGCAACTTACAGAAGAGAATAAAAATTATATTTCTCACTCCGTCTTATCTATCGGATTAACAAAGGTAATGCTGGCAGAAGATACAATGGATGTTACAGAAAAATATGTAGTGGGGAACAACACTTCGCTGTGTATTCAAAGTGCGGACTTAGAAGAAATCAAACATTTTTATAAGAGCTTGACGGCAGATGAGAGAGTAAAAATCATTGTTCCATTGTCTAATAATGTTTTTAGCAAAGCATACGGTATAATTGAAGATCCTTTTGGTATTCAAATTCAATTAATGTTTGACGATAGATTACATTAACAAATGGTTGGGCAGTAAGAGTCCCTTAGCCAAAAAGTTAGATGGAGATACCTGTATGGAGATAACATCATGATTAACACAATAATCTTTAACTTTTAAGCATAACTATCAGAGGTGAAAAAATGCTGGGTATGGGAGTAATCTATACCCAGCTTATTTATTGCTTATCGTAAAGGATTGAGTCAGTAAAAAGTAGCAAACTTGATAATAATAGGTGGTTGCTGATTCTGGGTTTTTGACTTATAAATGTTGATCTGCACTAACTAATCCGGCTTTGCGCAATTCATTTAGCATCTCATCGTCCTTGTCATCAATATGATTAATTTCCTCAGGCAGATGAGTTAATTCCCAATCCAGTGTTTTTTTCAGGCCTTCCTTAAAAGAGTAAATTTCTCGATAACCTAGTTCCTCTCGAATTCGCTTGGATTCGACGATAATATTTTGTTCTGTACGCAAGGGAATACCTAACTCGTCTGGAAGGTGACCAGATGGAACTTGAATGATTTCACCTTGCCAATTCAATTGATTACCAATAGCTTGAATGAATTCCAACATTGTTCTCGTCTGAAGCTCTGCTATGTTGTATAGGCGTCCTGCTGCACGATCATTCGTAATCGCTAAAGCAATGCCATAAGCGACATCCTCCACATATCCGTGTGACCAAAGCCAATTTGCAAAACCTTCATCCAGTAAAATAAATGGTCGGTCATTATGCAATGGCTTTAATTTGAAAAAATGAAACAGTCTATGCTGCGGATCATTTGGTCCGTAAACCGCGGGCAGACGTACAATAGTTGCTGTAAAATAAGGGTCTTTCATGACTATCTCTTCTAGAGGGATTTTGTCATAACGATTGCACCAATCATCTGGATCCTTGGCTGGATCTTTGTAAGGGTAACGATTGTTTCTAACTGCAGAATCTTCCGAAATCGGTAACGGTTCTAACGGTCCATTGTCAGCTTGTCTGACTACACCATAGGCACGATAAACATCCTGACTACTGATCATCACAAGCCGTTTCGTAATGCCACGGAATGTATGCAATACGGGCTCGATATCTGTTTCAGTGAAGGCAATCATATCTACTACTACGTCGGGAGATAAAGATTGAAATGCCGCCCTATGTTGCTCCAAGTGCATTTTGTCCCCATATATGTGTTTTACGTTAGAAGGCAAGTCGACTTCAGTCTTGCCACGATGAAATAAGGTAATATCATCATAACCCATGGTATGAAGTTTGCGAATCACGTATGGTCCGATAAAATTGGTTCCTCCAATAATAAGAATTTTCATTCTGGACACCTCTACTTTCTATTGTTTGCCACTTATTATAATTTTGATTTCTAAGAGAAGGCAAGGACTAAGAATTGAACACATATTTTAGATATAGGAGAATAATCGAAAAGGAAGACTTTGGTACTAAGACCCTATATTTTCTCTTTATTGGGAAATTGATTACATTAGAAAACTATGGTGAAGAACTGCTCGGGCGCAAGATAAAAGTGATTAGGTTAGCTGAAGTAAAGTCTTGGGTCCTTTCTAATGAAAAAAACCTTGAGGTTAACACTGTGTGAAGCTTTATAATAACTTTAACGGGCAGTATGACTTCCGCCTATAAATCTAACAAAAACAGAGAAGGTAGGTAGGGTGGCCATAAAAGCCTAAGTAGTGAAAACTAATAATCATTGAAATGAAAAAAACACTGAATAAAGTTTCACCATAAAATGAATTACGCCAAGGTGAATATGATTTAGGGGATAGTATATGAGTATTAATTTCTTAGACAATTGATAAGCAAAAACTGGATTGAGAATTGGGGAAAGATGTATATATAATTAATGATGAATTAAAAACTAATTTACAACAATTATTAGTAAAGTGCTTTACAGAAGATCGAGTCTTTTAATAATGGGGGAACATGGTTAATAATAGACGATGAAAACAAACTACTTACTGAATAGGACATGAAAAATTAATGGACTTATGATTAAAGAAGTGAGCTACATAAAATTGGAACATGGCAGGAAAGACTTATTAGGATATCTTTATTTAGCGAATATTTTTGAAGCATAATAATTTTAGCTAATGTAATTGAAGTAATTGTTTTTAAAAAATCACAACTTTTTTTATTATTAAGTGGTAATGTAGTACCCCCATTACATTTTTATTTAAAGGTTTAAGATTAGGGAGATATGTGATTATGAATGAAAGAGAGTTTGATGAAATTTTTGCACTGATGGAAGTATCATTTCCAGAAAGTGAGCGAAGAACTTATGCAGGACAGAAAGGGTTGCTAGCCGAACCCTATTACCGTCTTATTACGGAAACGAATAACAACAACCAAATAGTTGCTTTTTTAGCAGCATGGGAATTTCCTTCGTTTCGGTTTGTAGAACATATTGCTGTCGATCCAATTTTGCGTGGGAGTGGAGTAGGTGGGAAAATGTTGACCGCTTATATGAAAGAGTCAAAAAAGCCCATTCTATTAGAGGTGGAGTATCCTGACACGGAATTGGCTCAGCGAAGAATAGGCTTTTATGAGCGATTAGGTTATCGCCTTAATTCCTTCGAATATGTACAGCCTCCTCTTCACAAGGGACAGGATGATTTACCACTAAAAATTATGAGCTATCCACAACTTTTAACGAACGAGGAGTTTATTTTATATAGAGAAATCTTGTATAGAAATGTATATAAGATAGTAGATTAACGTTGTGCTACCAAGGAGGTGTTTTGCTTGTATAAAATAGGGGAATTTTCGAGAATTAATAAAATATCTCAAAGAATGCTAAGATATTACGATGAGAAAGGTTTATTAAAGCCAGAAAAAGATGAAACGAATGGTTATCGATATTATACGAAAGAGGATATTGCTAAAGCGAATAAGATAAAATTATTGCGTAAATACCATTTCTCCATTGATGAAATAAAAAAAGTCTTGGAAATGGATACCTCAAGACTTAAAGAAAGTTATGAACAAAAGATTGCTGAATTGTACGAAAAAACAATTGAATATTATCAGCTTATTGAGGAGATGAAAACTTATATTGAACCGAAGAAGAAGATAACAAGGGTTAACACCTACGACGTTTTTCGGGGAGTTAGAAAATCATTTCATGCTATATGTATAAGAAAAAATGTTGATGAAAAAGGCTTGGAGTTGTTAATAGATCAACTTCTAATATCCATAAATAAAACGAATCCAATTTTGAGGGGCAAACATTTGGCAATTTTTTATTTAATGGAGGAGGGAGATTATTCGCAGTATGATGTAGAAGTATGCCAACCAATAATAGTAGAAGAGGAAGTAAAGGATACTAGAATAAAGTTTTTTGAGGAAGAAAATTATATCTATACAATACATATAGGTAATTATGACAGTATCAGTTATGCATATAGTGCCTTATATGATTGGGCAAATTTAAATGGATATCGTTTAGATGGACCATTTATTGAAATATATTATACAGATGCATTTATTACACTAGATAGAGCTGAATATGTCACAGAAGTTAGTATTGCTATAAAAAAACGCTAATTTGAAGAAGAGCCTTTGCATAGGGGTGTCGATCTGTTCGGAATGCAAACAGAGAGGAGCACAGTTTGCTATATACTTTAAAGATTTTTTTAATCTGATTATAGATATCACAAGTGTGCAATGTCTGTAAAGAGGGGAGAGTGTCATGCTTTAAGAATGCGCCATTATTGGTAAAAGGTCGGTTGGGTTGAATACTGCCTTTATATTTGGAAGATAATGGCGAGATGATTTATTGGAGCTGGTCATCCATTATTACCGTTTGTAGGAATATAGACCAAAATAATTATTATTATCATAAAATATGACTCTAAATTGGAAAAGTAAGATATGAATAGTCATGATTTAAGCGCAAAGAAATTAATATAAGGGAGTTTTTCACTATGAACCAAAAAAGTATTTTTACATCTACTGTGTCGCTCATGTTGTCATCTTCATTAATTTTAACAGCATGTTCCCCTTCTTCAGACAAAAAAACACAGGAGGATACAAATTCAAAGCCGATTGTTCAAAATTCTGAACAAAGTCACTCTTCTTCTAATTCAACGGAAAATGTAAATCAAAAGCCAAAAGGTACTGTGAATAGTACATACAATCCAACAACAGATGCTGCGATTAAACAATTATTTAATAAAATATCGATAGATCAACCCGGTTATGCTTATATTGCGAGCTTCGACGATGGGGCAACTTATAAAGGGGCGGTTGGTTTGGAATCGGTAGAGAAAAACCTGCCGATTACGACAAAAACGATTTTTAATATTGCTTCAGTCTCTAAACAATTCACAGCATTCTCCATTTTGCTATTGGAACAAGAGGGAAAACTGAGTCTAGACGATTCAATAATAAAGTACGTACCTTCCCTTGGTGCATATGCTGAACCTGTGACTTTGAGACATTTAATTCATCATACGGGTGGTTTAACAGATTATATGGAACTAGCTGTAAAAGAAGGGTTTTCAGATAAGGAAAAATTAACTGCTGAACAATCGCTAGAACATCTTGGAAATCATCAAATGGCAGATTTTCCGGTCGGAACAAAATTTGAGTATAGTAACACAGGATATTTTTTATTATCTTTAGTAGTTGAAAAAGTGAGTGGAAAATCTCTTCGCGAATTTTCGAAGGAGCGCATTTTTGAACCTTTAAATATGAATGACACAACAATCGTAGATAGCTATCCTACCAATATTCCAGTTGCTCGTGGGTATTTTAAGACTGAGCAAGGGGAATATGAAATTTATGAAAGTCCTTGGGAACATACTGGTGATGGAGCGGTTCATACAAATGTTGAGGACTTAGCAAAATGGGGACAAAACTTCACTACAGGTATTGTTGGTGGGAAGGAACTTGTAAAAAGAATGGGAGAGGTAGGACCAAAAACTACTCCAACTGGTGAGAACATTATTGATAATGAAGACTATGCTTTTGGCTTGTCTATTGGTGAAGATTTTAATAGTCATTACTTAGAGCATTCAGGAGGTTGGGCTGGATACCAATCGCAACTTATCCGTTTCTCAGGGGAGCGATTGACTATAGTGGTACTAAGTAATTATGAAGAATCTGAACCTTTAATATATGCTAATAAAATAGCAGAAATTGTTTTGGGAAAAAGTAATGATTGATTATTATACTTTTTTGAAGAATTCAGCGGACTGAGCATTGAAATTTTCTTAATCTGAAAATAGAAATTACTTCAATTCTTTGATACATGGGTAATGTATGTTGTATTACAAATATAACATGAATTATACAGAGAGGGGGGTGGATTCCTTTGATTATTCATTTAGAGTTTGAGTCTAAAACACCAATTTATATACAGCTTATCCATTGTATTATTGCGGGTATTGCAAAGTAGGAGCTTGTTCCAGGTGAACGATTACCATCTGTTCGTTCATTAGCAGCAGATATAGGAATCAATTTACACGGTGAACAAAGCGTATAAAGAGCTAGAACAAAAAGGATTTATTTTAAATCATCGTCAAAAAGGAGTTGTGGTTAATCCAGAGGGAGTTCCAAAGGCAGATGTATCTTTTCAGGAAGAAATGAAAGAACTTTTTCTCTTTTATAGTTTCTAGATTACAAATGGGCTGTTACATATATTGTGCCTGAAAACTTTCTTGATGAATTCACGCTATTAATAGTTAATAGAAAGAAAGACAAACAAGGAGTTTTGTCTTTTTTGAAAGCTTGAATCTGCCCCAACAGAAGAAGGTCTTATTTAATTTAGTAATTATGAGGAGGTCGGTAATAGAATCATGAGGTTTATTGAAATGTTACTAATTGTTTTCAATATTTTTTTTAGGATGGTTAATTTTCGCTAAAAACAAATCGCAGCGTCAGTTGCTTATTGGTTTTGGTATTTCCACCATCATTACATTGATGCATGGGGTTATTGAAGGTGTGCGTTGGCAAATGATTCCTGCCTATACGATGACAGTAGTCCCACTAGTAATTCTCGCCATCAGATTGAAATCCAAGCCTAAAGAGAGAGTAGCTAACAAGACCTCTACAAAGCTGATTACATTATCAGCGCTATCTGTGATTTATTCATCCATAGCAGTGGCTCTACCAATTATATTTCCAGTGTTCGCCTTTGAGAAGCCCACAGGTCCGTACAAAATTGGTACAGTTACCTATGATTGGCTGGATAGTCAGCGAGAAGAAACGCTGACACTCGAATCTGGCGACAAACGAGAGTTAATGGTACAAATCTGGTATCCTGCAGATGCAACGGTTAAAGGTGAGTCAGTTAAGTACCATTCTGATGGAGATGTATTTGCCGAGGCGTACAGTAAAGTGATGGATTTACCCAAACTTTTATTTACAACTTTGGGCTATGTCAAAACAAATGCCATTGAAAATGCGATGATATCCAATCAGGAATCCTCTTATCCTATACTTATTTTCTCACATGGTTTTAATGGACATAAAAATCAGAACATTTTTCAGATCGAACAATTAGTCAGTCATGGATATATTGTTGTAAGTATAGATCACACCTACAGTAGTGTAGTTTCTATTTTTTCAGATGGACGAGTAGCTAATTTTGTACCGCAAGATTCGGGATTAGTCACTTATTGGGATGAAGCTAATGAAGTTTGGGTAGAAGATGTAAAATTTGTACTGAGCCAAGTGAAAAAGTTGGCTAAAGCTGATCCAGACCATCGTTTTACGGCCCGTATTGATATGCAAAATATAGGCATGTTTGGTCATTCATTTGGTGGAGCAACAGCTACTCAGATGTTAATGAGGGATTCTAGAATTAAAGCAGCTATTAATATGGATGGTTTTCCATATGGTAAACGTCCAGTTACGGCAGCAGGGTTGAAGAAACCCTTTATGCTGATGAGTGCTGATGAAAGTAATGCTAATGAGGACTTTAGCGGACTTATAGAGTCCATTTTATCGAAGAATCAAGATGCTGCACTTCATAAAAATTATTGGCTTCAAATTAAAAATATGACACATATGGGTTTTACCGATTTTTACCTTTTTTTACCGTTATATGAAAAGATGGATGGAGTCAATATACGAAATGCTCACCACCTTATTAACGATTACTCACTAGATTTCTTCAATCACCATTTAAAAAAACAGCCATTTAAGTTATTAGAGCAAACCATTGGTGATTACCCAGAATATACTTTACAAACAAATTGATGAAAAATAGATATCCTAGAGCGCTTTACGGTATGTTCAACTGTTCAAAGCAGCTTATAAATACAGATGGATTTATGGACTTAGAATACAGCATAACGTATTGCACTGTTAGGGACGTTCGGTTGCAAACTACTTATAACCGACCAGAAAGTATTCTCTTTCAGTTAATTGCTTTGAATTAGCATATAATTTAGATTTGTAAAATTATATGGTTTTAGCTGAAAAGGAGGTTAGATAAGGAAGGGCGTGGTAAAAAACAGCAAAAATTATTTGGAAAAAGTGTAAAAAGAAATAATGATTATCTCTATGATAATACCTTTGTCTTTTCTGAGAAAGTGAGCTACTAACTATTCAAAAGGAGATTACATTAAATGAATATAACCCTTACCGATGTGGATAAGAATAATTATGAGGAAATTTGTGACCTATCTGTAGCTGAAAACCAGTATGATTATGTAGCAGAAAATATGTGGTCACTCGTTGAGTCAAAATTTAACCCATCTTATCAAACACGAGCAATTTGTTTAGAAGGTAAGCCTGTTGGATTTTTCATGTGGGTACCTGAAACAAAACAACGAATTTCAATTTGGCGATTTATGGTGGATCAAAATTATCAAAACAAAGGTATCGGGCGCAAAGCTTTGCTTCTAGCCCTTGATGAAATTAAACAAACAGATGGATTAGAAGAGATTGAAATCTGTTACGATTCAAATAATCCTGTAGCTAAAGACTTTTACGGAAGCTTCGGTTTCGTTGAAGCCGGCATGGATCCAGAGGGTCAAGATGTATTAGCTATTATAAAAATTTAGTTTCCTACCTATATAGGTGGGGGAATTAGAAAAGTTGTTAGACAAAGGAAATAGAGAATTTTTTCTCTACTTCCTTTTCTTTTTTATATCTTTTGAAAACCTCTTTTCGAATGGGTGTTTTTGCTTTGGTATAGGGGCAAATACTCCGCTAAAACTGAGGTTGAAAGCCATTGAAATGAAATCAAATAGACTTTGATTTGATCCTTGAGCTTGACACTGTGTGAAGCAATATAATGTAACCATACCCTAAGAACCAAGATATCAATATGAATATGATTGATTTTTTTATAGCTCCTACTGATGATGTGTGGTCAAGGGATAATGGTCCGATTTTTGTTTATGAACAACATAAGAATTTAAAAATTTGGGGGCCGAAATTTAATGGCTGGGGAGAGAAAACTCCTTTTGCAGAAGATGCTTTGATGAGTGAACGCATCAGTTGGGAATTAACCATTGGAAGAATTGTTATGGATGAATTTGTTATTGAAGGCGGAGCGATGGAGCTGGACGGAAACGGTACCTTTTTATCAACGAGAAGCTCTGTCGTCAACAAAAACAGAAATCCTGATTTATCTGAAGCGGAAATTAAAAAATATCTCAGTAGTCTTAACGTGACAAATTTTATTTGGTTAGACGGAGTCCCTGGTACAGATATTACTGATTTTCATATTGATGGATTTAATTTTTACCCAATCGATTTCATGTTTCTAGAAAAGGAGATTCACACTTATGAATCATAAAGAATTAAAAAAGATTGCAGCTGCAGTTACTTCACCTACAGAATTAAATGATTTTGTTCAGTATGGAAGTGTTGGTGCAGCCATTGAAACTGTAGATAGTAATATTTATACAGGAATTAGTATAGATACAGCTTGTTCCATGGGTTTTTGTGCGGAGCATGCAGCTGTTGCAGACATGTTAAAAAATGGCGAATATCAAATAAAGGCCTTTGTAGCAGTTGATTCGGAAGGAAATGCTGTTCCACCATGCGGACGGTGCCGGGAGTTAATCAGTCAGCTTTCAAAAGAAAACTTAGAGGCTGTTGTAGAAGTCGAAAATGACACGTTTGTTTTATTAAAAGAGATTTTGCCATATGACTGGAAAACCAATCGAGGAAGGGATTGGTAACTGGTTACTAAGTATTTATAAATATATTAATACAGAAAAAGGAAAGGTATAAATTCCCGATAGATACGGACCTCCAAGATTATCTTGAGCATATGGAACATCATATTCACAACCAAATCTTAATTGAAATTAAAGACTTATAATTCAAGCAAAGGGCGGAATTGTGGAATAACACTTAGATTATAGACGACTTTTTGTTATTGCGTATTTAAGCAATAACATCTTTGAATTTAAATTTTTAATTATTTAAAACGAGTGGAAGCGATAAAGGAGGCCGTGGAGTAGATCATTATGGGGAATCTTGATAAATTAACTAACGGAAATAATGTTGAAACAAATTAAATGATTATTTTATTGGTACACACACTTTATTTGAAAGTGGAGATAATTATGTTTTAATCACTTCTTTTTGAGAAGTTCAATCATATAATTAGAATGGATTGTCTACCTTTTTACAATTTAAAAATATGTATTCACTCAAGGTTATGTAGTTAAGATTTATAATCTGAAACAGAGCCTCGTCCCTCTTCAATCCACTTTTCAGTTTGTTACGCCCTTGCTCGTTTAGACATAAAATACACTGTCGGATGATCATATCAAACAGGGGAAAACCGTAATCTTTTTTCAACATGAGGGCATAAATATTGAAACAACTTAAATTCAGTGCTATTATGGATGTGTAAAGTCTTTTATTGGAGTGAATAATAGTAATGAAATATTCTAAGGCTACCAATTATGCACTACACACAATGCTTTTTCTTGCGAAGGAAACACCAAATAAACCAATGGGTGTCCAACAATTAGCTGAGATGCAAAATGTTTCTCCCACCTATTTATCTAAAATATTAACTAAGTTAGTAAAAGAGGGAATGATTAACTCCATATCGGGTGCTAATGGTGGATATACACTTCGTCACAATTGGGAAGCTATTTCATTTTTAGATATTATACATGCAATTGAAGGCAAATCTTCGTTGTTTGATTGTTGTTTATATAACGATCCTAATTGTGTAATAAAAGAAGTGATGCTTTCTGCAGAGGAAAAACTGGAGAATGAGTTAAGAAACAGAAAAATATCAGATCTTGTGAAAAAATAGTCGTGGATTTATAATCCACCATTATTTTTAAAATAATTAGGGATATGAAGAGTCCTTTAAGTCTGATTTAAAATCCTAACAACCCTATCTATTTCTTACTTTAAACAACTTTCGAGTGGTCATAGCTTAGAATCATTCTGTTTTTAAACTTTAATTTAAGCTAGAATGCATGTTGTAATGCTGAAATTGGCATTTTAACGAAGCAACATGTACTCTAAACAACTTATGGAGGAGATTCACACGGATGGAATTATTTGATTGTGCAGTTATAGGTGCAGGTGGCGCTGGTTTAAATGCAAGTTTGATTTTAGGGAGGTCCCGTAAAAAAGTCGCTTTATTTGATAATGGAACAAATCGGAATCGTGTGACGCAGGAATCACATGGGTTTCTAACACGTGATGGGATTAAACCAGCAGAGTTTAAAGAAATAGCTTTGAAAGATGTGAAAAAATATCCTTCAGTTCATTTTTATCAAAACACAGTTATGAATATAACAAAGCAATCTAACGGATTGTTTAAAATTGAGACGTTGGAAGAGGTAGAGATTGTTGCAGAGAGAATTATATTAGCAACAGGTGTTCAAGAGGGATTCCAAACGATTCCTGATATTAAAAATTATTATGGGAAAAGTTTATTTAGCTGCCCAACTTGTGATGGATGGGAATTAAGAGATCAACCCCTAATTATTATTTCAGAAAATGAAGAACATACTCTTTTTAAAGGGAAGCTTATTTATAACTGGTCAAAGGATTTAGTAATAGCGACAAATGGTTATGAAGTTTCTGCTCCGACATTGAATGAACTACAAAGAAAAAATATAACTGTTATTACTGAACCTATTCAAAGCTTAAATGGTGAGGACGGTTATTTAAACAAAGTAGTGTTTAGTTCAGGACTTGAAATCGAAAGAGTTGGAGGATTCATTGTACCTAATTTTGTGCGATCAAATCAATTTGCAGAGCAGCTGGGTTGTCAATTAAATGAAAATGGTAGCATTGTGACAGATGAGGCAGGGCGAACGTCGCAGGAAAATATTTATGCAGCGGGGGAGACAGCAAAATTAGGTCAATCTTCGTTAATAGTTGCTGCTGCAGAAGGATACAAAGCCGCGATGGCAGTTGTTTTCGATAGTACAATTTAAAAAATTTTAACAAAATTATCGATATTAAGGGTCCTTAATGTGTACTGGAAGGGGTGATAGTAGGTTTAAGTAAATAATACTAAAAGCATATCATATTTTTAAGATTTTTATTTCCATGAAGGAGGAAAAATTATGACAATAGCTCATGTAACAACAAAGCAAGAATTAGGAGAACACTTAAAAACTGAAAAAATGGTGTTAATAAATTTTTGGGCAGAGTGGTGTAGCCCATGTAAAATGTTCGGGATGGTTCTTAATCAACTTAATGAAGAATACAGTGATGAGGTGAAAATTTTAAGGGTGAACGTTGACAAAAGCCCAGATCTTGCAGCGGAGTACCAGGTGCTTGGGATTCCTCATTCCCGTTTGATTATTCATAATAAATTGCATGAACCAATTGTTGGATATATTCCTTTTGAAAATCTAAAGCAAATTATTGGAGTTTAATTCGTGATAAAAACTGGAGGAAAAAAGATGGAAATTTTTGAATGTGCAATTATTGGTGGAGGACCTGCAGGATTGAATGCTGCATTATTATTAGGTAGAGCGAATCGATTAGTAGCATTGTTTGATACAAATAATGATCACCTTGCATTCGAGCTTCAAGAAAGTATTTCAAGAAATGGAAATGCCGCTATTGAATTTATGCAAGCAGCAAAAGAAAAATTAAATCAATATCCTACTATTCATTCCATCGTTAGTCAAAACGTTAGGGCTATTAAACAATCAGACAATAAGCTTTTTAAAATTTATACAGAAGATGGTGAAAACTATCTTGCTGAGAAAATCCTTTTGACAGATGGTACTAAAATACAGACAGCTATCCCAAATATTAAGCAATACTATAATAAAAGTATTTTTACTTCTCCATATGGCTATGGTTGGGAATTAAAGGATAAAAAATTGATTTATATAAATGAAACAGGTGATGTTGCAAGAACTGCTAAAATAATTTTTAATTTATCAAATGATTTAGTTGTGGCAACAAACGGTCATGAAGTAAAGGAAAATGAAAAGAGAGAACTGGAAAATAAAGGGATAAATGTGATCACTGATAAGATTAAAGAAATGAAAGGACATAATGGGGTATTGAGTAGTGTCGCCTTTCAAGATGGGTTAGAAATTGAGCGGGAGGCAGGCTTTATTACCCCATCCATTTATACAACAAATTCCATTGGTCAAGGATTTTCTTGTGATTTAGATGAACATGGGTTAATCGTTGTTGATCATTTCGGAAGAACATCAGAAAAAAATGTGTATGCAGCTGGTGATGCTGCTCAGCCTGCACCAACAGAAATTGTTCTTTCAGAAGCAACGGGAATTCAAGTAGCAATAACAATTAATGCAGATATTTCAATTGAAAAATTTTAAAAAATTTAGACCTTTTTACTCAAAGGGTGGCCTTTACTCGGGATGGTTCGATGTGATAAAGATACCTGAGCACAAACAGTCACGATCATATTGTAGGGCTTGCCTCCATTTTTATCTTTCATGAACTGTGAGAATAAATTATCATCATTAGCATCTCCCATATTAAAAGGTGGTAAGATGAATCTGATTGTAATTCCAATTCAGTGGTTCTAAACACCTGCTAAAAGAAGGTAAAGCCTCTTGCTAATATGAACTAGTTATCATTGCAATGAACAATTGGGTGAAAGTTTTAATGAATTAGTGTTAACTGTAGGGGATTTTATAGGTTGGTATAACGAGAGGGTATTGGAATGAAAATAAATTCCATACTCTTTTGTCGATTTGAGGAAAATTCGGATGAGGTGCAAATGGGGATATTGGGGAAGCTCATGGGAAATTCTTTAGAAAAGAATTGAATGCATATTGGACAGGGATTTTCGGAAGATATACTTCTGTGTCTTGAAGTAATCAAGTAAAAGATGAACAATCGTTCAAGACCTATAATCGGACGCGTTTAAGGAATAAGAAAATTTTTTAGGTGGCAATCCCGCCACTGGAGGTGATTCAATCATTATGAAATTTTCAAAAGCTACAAATTATGCTCTTCACTCCATGCTTTTTCTTGCAATGGATACATCCAACAAGTTTGTTGGTGTACAGGAGCTAGCAGAAAAACAAAAAGTTTCTCCAACGTACCTCTCTAAAATATTGACTAAATTGGCTAAAGAAGGAATGATTATTTCTGCTTCAGGTGTCAATGGAGGTTATTCCATTAGCCGAAAATTGGAAGATATTTCGTTTTTGGACATCATATATGCTATTGAGGGTAAATCATCTTTATTTGATTGCTGTTTAGATTCTCTTTCAGTATGTGCTTTAAAAAAAATAATGCTTTCAGCAGAGAAAAAAATGGAGGAAGAATTAAAGAATCAGAAAATATCAGCTCTTGTTAAAAAAAATCTGTGAAAATAATCCACCTTAATTTTTTTGTTAATCAGGGATATAAAAAGTCTTTAAAGTCTTTAAATATAGTTTCAAATTAGTATAAAAAATATCAAATTTAATTAATACTTTTCAATTTTAAAAATAAAAGGGGTAAATTTATGCAAATCATCATACTTTACTTAATTATGGGGATAATTATAGGTATGCTTTTCCCTATTCAGGCATCTATTAGTGCTCGTTTAGGTTCTTATTCAAAAACACCTTTAACAGCTTCGTTCATCGCATTTTCTTTGGGATCAGTGATACTACTCATAATTAATTTAATAGTAAATCCTGCAGGAATCAGTGTTGGGATTGATTTTTCATATCCATTGTATGTTTTTATCGGTGGAGCAATAGCTGGTATTGGCTTTCATGTGGCTAATGTTATTCTTTTTTTAAAACTAGGTGCTTCAGTTACAACAATAATAACTGTAACTGGGCAAATGATTGTAGGAGTTTTAATTGATCACTTTGAGTGGTTTGGTGTATCAGCCAATCCTATTAGTACTACTAGAATAATCGGGACTATCATTATGATTTTAGCTATTTCATTGGTTCAATCTAAAAAGCAAAGAGATTTAACTGCATCGTCAGAAGAGAAAAAGGATAGTAAAATCATTTGGGTAATTCTAGGGGTTTTTGCTGGGTTTTTACCACCATTGCAAACCGCCATTAATGGAGAACTTCGCGTTGCAACGGGCTCTCTTTTAGGGGCTACTTTTATTTCTTTTTTTGTTGGCGCGATTATCTTGCTAATTATGATTTTGATTACTAGACGTCGCTTAGAAATTCCTTTGTATGATACTCAAAATAACCGTATTCCTGTTTGGGTATATATGGCGGGTATATTTGGCATATTCATTGTAACAGGTAACATTGTCTTATTACCTGTACTTGGATCGGTTCTAACTACTATGGTTTTTCTATTGGGACAAATGATTATGGCTGTAATAATCGATCAGTTTGGAATATTTAATTTACAAAAAAGGAAAATTGATAATAGAAGAATTGCCGCTATAGTATTGACTATTATTGGAATAATATTTGTTAAGTTCTTGTAATTTTTTTAAGTGGCTAGGCGCATATTCAATAATTCAAAACTACAAGCGAACGTTCGGGCATTAAACTACATGTTAGCTTCACAAATCGCATGGGGATGCCCCTGACGAAGAATGCCGTATTTAGCCAGCTTTTTTCAGCGTTAATTGCTTATGTGTTACTAAAATTTCTGCATATAGAAGGACACAAGAAAAACAACTGCAAACGCTTATCTTTTCGCTAATTTTACACGCCAATTTCTTTGTGCTACCTTGCCGATTGAATGGCGTATTGGTTTGAAAGAAATACTCGCATTTCATTGGGAACTGAATTCATTAAATATTGTGTACTTTTGGTTAATCAACACATGTGATATATATACATTAAATTTGATGGAGGTAAGTATTTATGGGATTAAAGGCAGATTTATATTCATTGAAAGTTGACATAATTGATGACTGTGTTGATTTATTTATTGATACTTTCTCAAAGGAACCTTGGAATGATGTATATGAGTCAAGGAAACAAGTTGTAGATTTTTTTGAAAATTACATGAAAAACGATTATTTTATTGGATACGTTCTAAAAATAGGTGATGAACTTGTTGGATTGAGCATAGGGGCAAAAAAGCCATGTCTAAAAGGAATGGAATATTTCATTGATCAATTTTGTGTAAGTGAAAAATTTCAAAAACAAGGAGTAGGTAGTAAGTTTTTAGAACTTATAGAATCTGACATTAAAAAGAAAGATATAAATACTATTGTGCTAACAACTTCTAAGGGATTTCCGTCAGAAAAATTTTATATTAAAAATGGATTCAAAGTATCTGATAATGCAATTCTTCTTGCCAAGTGAGCATACCTAAAAAGGATGAATAGTATTTTTCCACCTAAGGAATAAGGGCATAGTTAAAGGGGAAATGTTCCCGTTAACAGTTGTAAAATTTTATTATGGAGTTAATCGGTACAGCTTGCACTTTAGGCTTTCGGAGGTAGGTCGGTGCGGTGAAGGTTTCCTCCCTTGGTTATTTCTCACAACAATTAATAACCAGGACAGATCAACGACCAACCAGCGCCTCATAAACTTGTTTGGGGAATAACACATGGCCAGCCTATATTTTTTAAGAGATTTAAGAAACCTAATTACAAATAAGTTGATTTTTTATTGTAAAAGTTGACAGATTTTCATAAGATAATTCAAAATCTTTGATTACTATGTATTTGAACAAGTATTCTATTTATAGAGGTGATAGAATGGGCAAACATAAAAAGATAATAGCTATTTCAGGTAGCATTCGAGAAGCTTCTTCCAATACTAATATATTAAAGGCTATATCTGCTTTTATTCCTGAAGGTATTGATTACTCAATTTATAACGGAATAAAAGACCTTCCGCATTTTAACCAGGATATAGATGCAACGGAACCACCAGTTGTTGTTGAGAATTTTAGAAAAACGTTAAGTGAATCACATGCGCTTATAATCTGTACGCCAGAATATGCAAAAGGTGTACCAGGAGTCTTGAAAAATGCGCTAGAGTGGCTTGTTTCATCTGGTGAACTTTATAAAAAACCAGTGGCTGTTATAACGGCTTCACCGTCGATTACTGGCGGAGACAAAGCTCATGAATCTTTACTGCTTACGCTGGAGATGATTGATACTATTATTGTTGAGAATGGGTCGTTGCTAGTTCCATCTGTCGGAACTAGATTTAACAATAATGCTACAGTGAAAGACGAGAGTACCAAGCAATCAATCATTGACCTTATCAATAGTTTAGTGTACGAGATTAATAAATAACATAATCAACAAGTGCAGGGAAACACTTTTCTGCCTTACAAACATGTCCAGCTCAACGTGTATGTGAGAAATGAGCTAACTCGATAAAAAATAATTATGCCACAGAAAAAAGCCTTATCATGCACGATAAGGCTTTTTATTATGCCTAGTACAAGATATACCAGAGTTAAAAGACGATAGTTCGATGTTTTAATTTTAAAAGCGAGTATCGAGCAGAGTTTCCTCCTACTTGATTCGTTGGTACTTGCTTTTGAAGCAAAAAGTTTTTGAGGTTTAAACAGTTTGGATATATATGACAGCCTTACTATGGAATATAATTTTTAAGCCTCCAGTGAATATAACAGAATCGGAAAGCAGTTCTTTGTGCAAGTATAAGTCGAATCTGGGTGCAATTATACCGTGACAGAATTGATCACCATCTATTTTTTTGCCAAATATAAACTGCACAACATAAGATTAAAGCACTTTGCATTAGCCAAATTCCTATTGTTAATGAAGTCCACTTCGTAAGTACAGGTAATAGTAAAAAGCCTATTAAAAACCCAGATCTTGTAGCAAGTGTGTTAAGACCGAGCAAGCGACCTCGCACATTCTCGTGGCTGCGCTGTATAAGTGTATAGTGATTCACTTGTACGAATGCTTCAGAAGCTCCTATTAGTAATAAAATAAAAAACGTGAAGGACGTTATTTCATAAATAAAGGTTAATGATACAAAAAACGCAAACAATAGTAAGCTTATAATATAACGTCGTTCGTTTACAGCTTCTTTTTTAATAAACAACGTAGAAAGGAAAGAACCAATAGCAATCGTTGACCACATCAAGCCGTTATAAAAATCACCATTTTCTTTTATAGATGTGAAAAGCGGCAGGGCATATTGATAAGCAGAAGCTGCTAGTGGATAGACAAAGCCCATTATAAGCAAAAACAAATATCCATCTCCCATTATAATGTTTTGGCTAGCTTGTCTTTGTTCATTTGTTCTTAGTAACAAAGATGGTTCTATCCAGCGAACTTTTAACAATACGATTGCTGATCCGATATACATTATTCCATCAAACACAAGTAAATACTTGTAAGAAAAAAATGCAGAAATAAAGCCACCAGCCGTAAAGCCAATAATACTCATGATTGCTCCAAATCGTACAAGAAGAGTATTAATTTTCGTAAGATTTTCTTCATCAAACATTGAGGGAATGGATGCGCGATAACTCACATCGAAAAATACATATGTTATTCCAAGAAAAAAAGCAATTAATACAATAAACAACGGATGTTCTAAAAAAATTAGACTTAATACAATTCCACCGCTTGCAAACTCCGAAAAAATCATTGTTCTGCGTTTTGAAAAACGATCTGCAACTATACCTGCAAGATAACTTATCATCAAGCCCCCAACTTGTCTCCCTATAAAAAATAAGGTCATATATAGCTTGAAAACAAACGTTAATACGGTCTGGTACCGAAATATTAAAGGTAATGGGAGAATCAAAGCTAACCAACTGCAAACCCAAATTGCTATTCCGGAATCATTCGGCGGCAGCGGGGAAGGTGCAAATCCGATGGAAATACTTGTATCTGCTGCGGCAGCTTGTTATACCTCAACACTTACTATTACACTCGATACTCAACAATTACCTATTGCCGGATTGACTATGGATACGGAGGCAATCCAATCAGAAGAGGGAGTGAGAATCGTTCATTTTCCACACATCGTTTTGGCTCCAGATGCAACAGAAGAACAAGTTCAATCTGCAAGAGAAGCAGTTGTGACTGCAGAGCAAAATTGTTTTATTGGAAATATGTTAATAAAAGGAGGCGTTCAGATTGAGGTGAAAGGGGAAGCATCATTAAGCTCAGAGGCAGATGTCATTCGTCAATACATGAAAGAACACGCTTTGGACTCATTTTAGAACGAATGAGGATATAGAGGAAGTGATATTTTCCGTTGCCTTTGTACATCCCCCCAGCAGGTGGAAGGCTGAAAATGGTGAAGAATTTTATGGAAATTTATCATGCAACGGATGCGTTTTTCAAGAACAAGATGAAATGCAACAAACTCTTTTTGTACCCAATAATAGATATAAGAGATCTAAGAAGTATGAGATGGAATTTCAAGATTGGATGATAAATACAGGGAGGAAGATGATCCCCATGATTTGTTATTTGATAGATAGTATAATTAAACACGATTTGCGAGCTAGGGGGTTACGCGAGTCAACTTCTAAGTAAAATCGTACTTGTCTTGTTGCATGTTCTGTTCCAAATACGACGGAAGGTTATGCTCCGGAGTTCGGAACTGCAGGTATCGTGTTTGTGTTGCGATCGTAGCAAGCACGCTGCTGTTCCGAAAGTCTGCTGTTGTAAATTTAAAGTAAAGTCATACCGTAAAACAAAGCGTAGTTTTGCCCCTTTAGATATGTTTTGTCTAAAGGGGTTCTGTGCTGCAATATCTTCTTTAATCAACATGTTTTAGTTTAATTATTACTTTACGATCTATCGCTAAAATTATTTATATAGAATTTTTTCCCTTATAAAATTAAGTTTTCATATTTGATTTGCCACACCCCATTTGCACATTTCCTCTAATATTGGCATTAAGCTCTTTCCTTTTGGAGTTAAGGAGTATTCCACTTTTGGAGGAATTTGAGGATATTCTTTTCTATGAACAATTCCAGAGTTCTCTAGTTCACTTAACTGAGAACTTAACATTTTGTGAGTGATAGCAGGAATTTTCTGCTTTAACTCTCCATAACGTAAAATCGTATCGGAAGATAATTCATACATTATTTTCATTTTCCACTTGCCACCGATTAACGATAATGTGAAGTCAAATGGTCTTTGTTTGTTGCGCCTTATAAAATTATTACTTAACTCTGGCAATAATATCACTCTCCTTTAAGTAAGTATCTTACAAAAAAGTGCATACTAGTTTTATTTGTATTCGTGTTTATAATTTGGGATAGATTCATGAGTAATTCAGAAGTCAATAATAATTCTATTATAGACTCGACATATTACTTAATCAAATATAGTTGAAGGAGAATGAATAGATGTCTAAAGAACAGAAACTCATATTTAATACAATTGATTTGAGTGAGGATGAGATGTATAAATTGTTAATTGGCTCTGTAATACCAAGACCGATTGCATGGGTTTCATCAAAAAGTAAGGATGGCATTTTAAATTTAGCGCCATTCAGCTTTTTTACTGTAGCTTCTCGAAATCCACCAACCCTTTTGATCTCAATAGGACCGGGCGTTAATGAACGAATGGGAAGCATTAAGGATACGTTAACGAACATTCGTGAAGTAAAGGAATATATAATTAATATGGTTCCTGAGTCGCTTGGGGAAGCGATGTATCGTTCATCGGCTAGTGTAGAGCCAGAAAAAAATGAGTTTGAGCTTGCAGGAGTGACTGTCCAGAATGGTAAAGTTTTGAATGTGCCGGCAGTGTTAGAAGCGCCAATCTCAATAGAACTTAAGTTAGACCAGATTATTCCTGTCGGTGGAGATTATCTAGTGCTTGGAAAAGTTGAATGTGTCCAAATAGATGAAGCAATCTATGCAGGAAACTATAAAATAGCTATCGATAAGTTTAAGCCGCTTGCTAGTTTGGCAGGAGACTTTGCCGGACTAATGCCTTCATTTTCATATGGACAGAAGGATACATAAATCATTTTGCTGTATCTTTAAAACAAAGTTGTACCGTTTTGAAAAAAGTTATACCGTTTATAAAAAAGATGAACTGTTTTTTAGATCTTAGAATGATAATTTATAAAAGTTTGATCAAAAATCCTGTTATATGCAGGATTTTTCCTTATTCAGCAATTGGGCCATATTGTTGGTGCGACACGTTCTTAGGCTTAAATGAGATGTGGTTAACACAATCTCGGTAAAGGCTAGGCAATTTATATTGAAGGATATTATCAAGGAGTCGAATGATGAGGTAACTGAAGCGGACGTCCCCAGGAAGCTCTGCTCTGCGCGAAAACGAAGCGTCAGCGGAAAAGCACACTGGTAGAGCGGAAATCAACCCCTAATCATGGTGAATAACCCATGTTTTACAATTTGTGGTTTAAATATATGGTTTTTAATGTTAATATATAAATGTAGTAAATAAATATATAATATAGGGAGTGGTAAAAATGAAGAGTAAAATACGTTTAATTACAGTAACCGCTTTATGTACAACTATGTTATCGGTTCCATTATTTTCACCAGTTTCTGCTCAAGTAAGTAACTCAAAAGAAGTGTTTGAACTAAGTCAAAATCAATTAAATGCACCTATTAATCTTCTAGAAGATAATCCTATACCAGGTGTTATTATTAAAGATATCACTAGAGAAGAGTATGTAAAGAACGTTGCAGAAAATGAAAATATTACTTACGATGAGGCAGATCAGTTAGTTTCGACAAGGACTGCTCAAGGATTACAGTCTATAAATAATAAAAGAGGTACTCTGGCTCTGGCACAAGACGATGGCATTAGTTGGAGACAAGCTTCATGGACACAAGCATATTCTAAAAACTCTAATTATAAAGCTACTTTAGTGGCATCTTTTGAAATTTTCTCTAATGGTTCCTTCAGACAAATTAATAGTGCTACTTGTGGTTCTTCTCTTGCTGCTGGAGAATACTCGCCGACATGGCAACAAAGTAATTCTTGGAAAACTACAGTTTATCCTGTTTCTAAAGCCACAGTTGGAGTAACTGGTAATTTTTATACAGTTTATAACAACTCAGCTGGTGTTAGTGGTGGACTTCCTGGATTTAATGTAAGTGTTTCAACTAGTACTAGTATTACTTATGTTTCAGATCCTATGACGATCCAACGAGAATATTCGCTTTACTAATTTATGAAAAAAGTATTTATCATAGTCCTATTTTGCTTTATATTATCAGGATGCATCCCTAAATTTGATCAGACTGAATCTGGCATTATGGATGATATTACATTTGAATTAATTTCAAAAAACATTAATCCAACCACTAGGATAGAATATATAATTAAACTAACTAATAAGAGTGATTACACAATTGTCCAAAATAGTGTGTTATTTGGCTTTATCAATGATCCTGAAGAGCAGGGAGAAACAACTAATCCGTTTAGAGTGCTTGCGGCAGGCAATCAACTAAATATTAAGTCCGGCGAAAGTGTAGAACTGTCGGTCTCCTTTTCACCTACTTTCTATAAAAAATTTACAGAATCCGAAGTAAGGATAGCGAATATTTATATTGTTGGCTATGTTAATCATTTAAAAGAGGAAAATCGTTTTGAATTTACTACGAGTTTAGCATTACAATAACTTATGTATATAAAAAACATACTAACATTAGTAGTACAAACCAAGGCATGGTTTGTGCTACTATTTTTTTATAGTAGAAGTGAAGTAAAGCCGACCAGCCTCTGGGACCATTTGTGAGTCCGTATATAAAACTGGCTAACTTCACGCCCTTAAATGAATCAGTTTAGTATGTTGGGTCCAAAGAATTGTGTATAAGAAAGGGGAATCGATAAGGTATTGTGAAGGCTTCTATAATCTGTAATAAGGCGAAGGTTAAAATGAAACATGTGATTGCGTTAGATATAAGTAAAGGGAAAAGTACCATTGCAATTTATGACGGCTATCGTCAATGGGAATTTGAAGCGACAGGCGTCTATTCAAAACCAGTCGAAACGTTTTTTAAAGATTACGGTATGCATACTGCGGCATGGATTTCCTGTACCAGGTGCACACACAATTCGTTACACATGCAAATAAATGAATGAATGAGAGAACATTATGTATCCTAAAAAATAAATTCCCCCACGCTCGCCATCCCGTAATTTTTTCCTGGTGCCGGAAACAACCGTATCGGCGCCTTACTATCACGCCATGCCCTACCCCTGAAAAATTGAATAATTTACCAATGACGGTTTGGGGACTTTTTATATTTCTACTACCACTACAATAAGGTTACTTTCCAATAAGCATGAAACTTATTTCTTTACGGGGTCCCGTCAGATTTATGCGGATTTACAATGTTAAGCGAAATAAAGTTCCCAAATAAAAGTTTGGAAACACACTTTAAAGCCACAAAATGAAGTTTAGTTATTCCATTAAAGGGCGCAATTCTTGAATAACACAGGTAGAAAATAATCAAACTTTTTTATAAAAACAAACTTAAAACTGCTAAAGAGGAATCCCTTTTGATCAATCTTTTTTCAAAAGGGATTCTTTTCGTAAAATAAGGGTTTGCGAGGTATTTTTGCTCAAACTTAATTTCAAAGCAAGGGGTCTGTGTAGCAATGGAACCAAATCACGCTATAAGCATTAGCGGACGATGGAAATCCCCGAGGCATACATAGGTCAAAATCAGAAGCTTCCGGCACGTATTATTATCCATCGTTTAACAGACAATCAAACGCAAACACGCCTTAAAAACCAAGCCATACGAGAAAAGAAGAAAGGCATTAAGGAGAAAAGTAAGCACTTGATGGGGATGAATGTCTATATCACGAATACATCGCCAGAAGAAGTCCCCACTGATTATGTCCATTCCCTCTATTCCCTGCGTTGGCAGATTGAGATTTTATTTAAAACATGGAAGTCATTCTTTGAAATTGATGAAGCAAAACAATTAAAAAAGAACGCCTTGAGTGCCATTTATATGGCCAACTTATCGGCATTCACATCTGTTCTTCTACCATGTTTCAAATGCGGCAGCTACTGCTTGAAAAGAAAAAGCAGTAGTTGAGTGAATACAGGGCGATTTATATGATTAAAGATTACTTTCCATTAATATTTCAAGCAATGGCAGTTGGCACAAAAGAACTTTTGAAAATTTTGCATCGCCTTTATCATTTACTCAAAAAGAATGGTCGTAAATGCCATCGGTATAAGAAGATGACTGTCTTTGATATTCTTGGGGTTGTGTATGAAACGACGGTGAAGGACAGGCAAGCTGCCTAGAAAAAAATTGTATTTTTATAGGCTTCTTTGTCATGCCTAATTTTCTATTTCTGATAGTTTTGAAACCATGATCTTTGGTATCTAGTAATTTACGTTGTTAGCTTGATGGGTATGGGGTAGCATCAAATACCCATCAAGTTAATATTTTTTAATACCCCAAAACAAAAATATTGTTTTGGGGGTTATCTTGTTTCTTAGCTTGATGGTGATGTGGCGGGACCCCTATTACAGGTGTGCATGCAGTAGAACGACCTCTGCATATTTTATTATATAGGTTATTCAGTCAATATAACCATACGCTTTTTCACTTAAGTCTATTGTATTTCTAAGAAATACGACTTTATATTGATCTTTTTATAAGATTAGAGAGTATAAAATATTTTGTGTAAATGAAATAAGACGACAAAAAAAGAAGACCTTTTCTTGGTAGAATTAAGTCACCACAACCAATCCTAGAAAAGAGGTCTTCCCTATGAATCAGTTTACAACAGAAATCGTCGAAGCTCTAGTAAAAAAACAAGATATTACCGAAGTTTTTCGTTCGCATTTAGAAACAGCGGTCAATACGCTACTTGCGACAGAACTAACGGCTTTTTTAGATTACGAAAAATATGATCGAATTGTCTTCAACTCTGGCAATTCACGCAATGGTTCGTATTCACGCACGTTACATACAGAATACGGTGATTTAAACATCCAGATACCATGCGACCGCAACGGTGAGTTCAAGCAACAGACCGTCGCACCCTATAAACGTTCAAATGACACACTAGAATCAACGGTCATTCATCTCTTCCAAAAAGGGGTTTAGATTTTTTTCTACCTTTTTATTTCATGAATTTTTTTATTAGTATCAATACTCCACCGGTTTGGCTAAAAAATAACAAAGGGTAAAGTTTTACAACGAAAGATTTTTTTAGTGTCTATCTTATAGAGTACATTTTATTGTTATGAGATTTTATGAGTAAGGAATTGTTCTATATAGGTCTCTATACTAATATTTCTCCCTCTATTGAAACAACTGCTGGTCCTGCTACTTCAATAATAGGATTCTCCCCATCAGGAGTAATCGTTACATAAAGAATCCCAGGTCTATTGATAGCATGACCTTGACCTATAACTAATTGATGTCTCTCTCCGTTAGTTAGGATGTTCTCTAAATATAAATAGCCACCTAATGCACCGTTTGCAGCTCCTGTAACGGGATCTTCATCAATTCCTATATTTGGACAAAAATCCCTTGTGTAAATATCAAATTCCCCATTTGTATCAAAGGTAAAGAGATGTGTGGTGGATATGTTAAAGTCATTGTTCATCTTTTTAAGTTCCTTTAATTTAGGTTCTGCTCGGTCAATTGCTTGTCGTGTTTTAACTGGAACCAAAAGATGGGAGACTCCAGTATTCCCTATTTTTATTGGATATCTATTATCAATATCTGTATCATGTATACCAACAAGATCAGCGACTATTTTGGGGTTAATGTCTATACTTTTTATTTGAGGACGTACTTGAGTCATGGACACTTTAGTTAATTGGTTGTTTTCCATAATCCATTTAACGGGAATTAGTCCTATGTTAGATTCAAAGATTATTTTTTCATCCTTATTGATCCAATTGTTCTTAGTAGCCATTAACCATGCTGTACCTAAAGTGGCGTGACCGCAAAAATCAACTTCTTCGGTGGGTGTAAAGTATCTTATTCTATAATCTGCATTTGTATTTGTTGACGGTAAAAGAAAGGCGGTTTCTGAAAGGTTTAATTCATTAGCTATTTTTTGCATTTCTACGTCTGTTAAATTTTCTGCATTCGGTATTACGCCAGCAGGATTTCCCCAAAAAGTATCCGTTGTGAAAGCATCCACATAGAAAACCTTTATCTTTTTCCTCATTATATCTCCTCCTCTTTTTCTGAGATTATTGTATTATGATAAAACGAATAAGTAAAATTCATATTTTTGAAGTGAAGAAGTCGAATGGAAAGATAAATCTTACATGGGGATTATATAGTGAACCTTTTTCAAATAGAAATATTCGTCAAAGTAGTCGATATTGGAAATTTCACAAGAGCAGGGGAGAAATTGGCTATGACACAATCTGGGATAAGTCATCATATTGTTTCTTTAGAATCGGAACTAGGTATTCCTCTTTTAAATAGAGGAAGAAACGGTATCTCATTAGCGAAGAATGTATTATAAAATATATGAGAAATATTTTATCTGAAGTGGAAGGCATTAATAAGAGACTGCTTCTATTTTAGGTATTGAAATGGAAAAATAAATATTGGTAGCTTTTCAAGTTTCTCATCAAAAGTGTAGCCTAAAATAATGTCAATGTTTTGAAGAGAATTTAAGGAAATAGAAATGAACTTTTTTGGAAAGATGTTGTAAATGAAATGCATGCACTCAACTATTTATGGGGCAAGCTTTTACTGTGTATGACACGTAACAATTCATGAATCCATACAAAGGAAGTGTATTACTACTTCTTAGTGACTTCGATTATTTGTAAGCCCAGTGAGTTTATTGAATACAATACAATGATTAATTACAATACAACGACAGTGATTAAATTTCAAAAAAGTGGACATAATCCGATGCTTGAATAAGTATTCAAGTAGGGATGCGACCAATGCCTAAAGACGACTATGTTTTCATGATTAAATAAAAAGGACTTTATATAGCGGTTATGCATTCAGTAATCACGTTATTTCCTGTAATTAGTAAAGTAATTACGAAGGAGATTATGGATAATGTGCAGTTGGAAGAATTAGAGAGTTGCCAACTATCTCGTTTAATACAGTAAATGAAACAGTACATCTTTTTTCCAACATGAAGACATAAATATTATTGAAACAACTTAAATTCAGTGCTATTATGGATATATAAAGTCTTTTATTGGAGTGAATAACAGTAATGAAATATTCTAAGGCTACCAATTATGCACTACACACAATGCTTTTTCTTGCAAAGGAAACACCAAATAAACCAATGGGTGTTCAACAATTAGCTGAGATGCAAGATGTTTCTCCCACCTATTTATCTAAAATACTAACCAAGTTAGTAAAAGAAGGAATGATTAACTCCGTGTCGGGTGCTAATGGTGGATATACACTTCGTCACAATTGGGAAGCTATTTCATTTTTAGATATTATACATGCAATTGAAGGCAAATCTTCGTTGTTTGATTGTTGTTTATACAACGATCCTAAGTGTGTAATAAAAGAAGTAATGCTATCGGCTGAAGAAAAACTAGAGAATGAGTTAAGAAATAGAAAAATACCGGATTTTGTGAAAAAATAGTCGTGGATTTAATCCACCATTATTTTTTGAATGTTCGAGGATATAGAGAGTCTTTTAAGTCCTTTGAAGAAATTTAACAAGCGATCTTAGAATTTTTACACTCTGAACTAAGAACTCTTCTTGGTTGCTTACTTCTATAAATTTTCAAGTAGTTATAGCTTGTTCTTTGGAGGCTACGGGAATTCAAGTAGCGATAATAATTAATGCAGATATTTCAATTGAAGACTTTTAAAAAAATTTAGCCCTTGAATGGGGGAAGGCTGATTAAATAATTAAAATTTTGAAGTAGAAGTATACCAGAATATAGTAAAGGGGGAGGTTTAGAATGTGAAAAAACAAGAAATCAAAATGAGATGATAGGATAAATATATATTCTTAAATAGAATTTCAATTATAGGGAGGAAATAAGTATGCCATTATTTTCACAAACGATAACTGACTTTTGGGAGTCACAATTTTTAAATGGAGACGTTATCTACAACGATGAAAATTTTACTGTCACCATCAACCATGACCTGATTGAAGACAGTCGGGTCATGGTGCTGGAAACAGCTGATGGTCGGGTTTTGACAGTCTTAACACCTGAAATGGCTGAGAAGTTAGACCTTTCTAAAGGACAAGACCTTTCTGATCTAGCCTTCCGCCAGAAATTGAATGAGGGAGGAGTTACACTACATGGCGCCGATTATCTTTTTTATTTTTCGGAAGCAGAAAAGAGCGTCTTGCTACAAGAAAACCAAGAGGGAGCATTGCGCCGATTAACAGAGCAGGATAATGCGATTTTCTCAGAGTTTGAATCCTCCGCCACTGAACAAGATTTGGATGACGCTTCTGTGGAGTTGGATCATTGGGCAGTGTTTGGTTCTTTTGAGCAAAATCGCTTGGTCTGTGCTTCCAGTATGTATCCTTGGGAAGAAGATGTACAAATAGCGGATCTCGGCGTATTAACTCTGTCATCTTTTAGAGGAAAAGGTCATGCTCGTAAAGTGGTGCGTTCAATCTGCAAATACGCCTATGAGCACGGTTACGAACCACAGTATAGATGCCAGCTCGATAACGAGGCTTCTATATTCTTAGCTAAAGCTGCAGGTTTAACACTGTTTGGAAAGTGGGATGTAATTTCCCCTGACTGCACTGTCGGAGAGTCCGAGTAGATAGGGATATATAAAATAATATAAAGTGAGTGACCAAACGCTAAGCCAATAAAGATAAAAAAGATAAGGAAGTGAGTTTATGAGTAATGAAAAAGTGTTAAAAAAATTTCTGTTTGATGTAACTGAAGAACCAAAAAGTATTTATCCTTACGCTCCTGTTTATAAGGTGGAACAAGGCGGCGAGTCTTACATTGTTAAAAATACGGTATCGCCAATTGAAGAAGCAATGAAGCTTGCGAATTTCGTAGGAAGATTGCATAAGCTTGGGGTTCCTATTGTAGCTCCAGTCCCAATGAGTGTTGACAATCCTCAACAAGTAGATGAAACAGTATGGGTGGTTTATCCGTTTATAAAGGGCATGTCCTATACGGGGAAAGATGATGAAATTTATGAGGCTGGTAAGTTACTTGGGCGTATTCATTACTTATCATCGGAGAATAATGAAGAAGGTCTGGATATCTATGATGAGTTTGATTTTGAGGAGCAGGAAATAAAAGAGGATTTAGAGGAAATAATAGGTCATGCTGAGAAGAGAGGAATTTCACTGGATGAAGGTCAATTAAGTGAACAAATACTCAGAATTATTGAACAGCAAGGGGCCTTAAAGGTTTTGAAATTACCATCAGTGGCTACACCCTATGATTATAAGGCAGATAATCTAATTTATAATGACTACGCAAAGCCTTATCTCATTGACCCGGATAACGCTACCTTTTTACCAAGAATCTATGATTTAGCATTGGCATTGCTTCTATTTCACAATGCATTGGATACAGCCCCTGACCGTATATTTGATATCAAACAATGGTCCTTATTTAAAAAAGGATATTTTGAGTTTGTGGAGATTACAGATATGGAAAGAAAGCATTGGCAAGATGTTGTAAGGCATATTTTCTTGGATGAAGTAATCTGGTTGATGGCTGATTTTGAAGAAGGCTGGGATGATCAAAGGCAAGTTAATTTTTTCAATTCTCTATTATCACTAATCAAGGATATGGAATCCTATGATTTAAAATAATGAATTCAAGGTAACAGTAGAAATCTCAAGAAAAAGGATTATCTTCCTAATCAAAGCTAGAAAAATCAGCTTTAAATTAAGAAGAAGACTGAATCAATCATCAAAATCCTTATCCACTTAATCTATAAGAATAGTCACTTTGTATCTCAAAATCACAATCTATCAGCTTATTCAATATAATAAAAAAAATCATATGCTGATGCGTATGTGCCGAGCAGTAGCGTAAAAAAAGAGGACAAAGAAATCTATCCCACTACATTTTTCAGGCGCAACTTCGAATGCATTTTCTCTCTACATCCCGAGTAAACGGTCAAAGGTTTTTTTCACCTTTGACGGGCTACTCGTGATGTGAACAGATGTTGCGCAACACAAAAAATTAACTTGAGTGTGTCTAAAATCTCGACGTAGAACCAAGATGATTACCGCACAGAGGGAACAAGGTTAGAATCATTAGCGATATGATAGTAAGAACTGCTGATGGATTTTTTATTGAGCTATAGTTGTACTTATACGAACGCTTAAAAATGAGGTGTGCATATGATTTTAATAAGTGCCTGCTTAGCAGGATTAAAGGTACGTTATAACGGAACAGATAGTTTAGACGAAAGAATTCAACAGTTTGTGTTAGAAAATAAGGCAGTAACTGTATGCCCTGAACTTATGGGAGGTTTTTCGACGCCACGTGAGCCCGCTGAAATAGTCGGCGGAGATGGTGAAGATGTTCTTGATGGAAGAGCGAAAGTGGTTGAAAAATCTGGACGAGATGTAACAGAGCTTTATTTAAAGGGAGCAAATGCAACATTACAGAAAGCGCTTGAAGTAGGCGCAACTAAGGTTATTTTAAAAGAGTATAGTCCATCCTGTGGTAGTGCAATGATTTACAATGGTGATTTCAATAGTACAAAATTAGTAGGTGTAGGTGTAACAACCGCATTGCTAAGAAGAAATAATATCGCCGTCTTTTCCGAAGAAGATTTTTCTGAGTTATTTATGCAAATTTGATAGTGAAATATGTATTTACCATAAGAACAAAATTAATAGATCTGGAATAATAATGGTTCCAGTGCTAAATCTATCAAATAATTTTAAGCAACATCGAATAGACCTAATAAAAAAGCGGTCATTAAGAATATAACAGTAAGATGGTATTTGTTATGAGTACTGCTTGAGAAATAGGACATCTCAAGCCATTGCATTTAGAAAATGGGATGAATGTACTCGGTTTTGAATTAGAAGAGCAAGGGATATATTCTTTTAGTGGAAACTTTTCTCAGAATGAAGATGTATTCACAATTATTAAATTTTAATTAATATATAGGTTAGATGGAGCGTGTATTTATTTTTAAAACACGTCCTTTCACTGCTATTTAAAGGACCAGATTATTGAAGAAACTTTTTGAACAGGGCAGAATCGTATGGAAGATTAATTTAACTAAAATTGTGAATTTTCTGGTAAATTAAACGAAGATAAAATAAATAAAAAAAGAGGAATCCTATATGAATAAAAGACAGTGGAGAGTAGGAATTTTTTTATTTGATGATGTAGAGGTTTTAGATTTTGCAGGTCCATTTGAAGTTTTTTCTGTCACAGAATTAGAAAATGGTCATCAGCCATTTGTAGTAGAAACAGTATCAGAAAAAGGGAACATGGTAATTGCATGTAATGGGTTAAAGATACAGCCAGATTACAGTTTCGAGACTATACCTAGATTTGATATTTTAATTATCCCTGGTGGTCTAGGTGCTAGGGAGCATGAAGTACGTAAAGATAATGTAATCAAGTGGATTACAAATCAAATGAAAACGGTGCAACTAATGACATCTGTATGTACAGGTGCTTTATTATTAGCAAAGGCTGGTTTACTTAACGGTAAAATGGCAACGACTCATTGGGCAAGTATTGAAAGATTAGAAAAAGAATTTCCTCAAGTCGAAGTACAACGAGAAGTTAAATTTGTAGATGAAGGCAATGTCATTACGTCAGGTGGGATTTCAGCAGGCATCAATATGTCATTTCATATTGTAAAGCGATTATTAGGTTCTGAAGTTGCTCGAGAAACTGCCAAAATTATGGAATACGATATTGTTATTTAAATCATTATTGAACGAACGGGCGCGATTGTTGAAGATCGAAGGTAGAAAATGTTTAAACTTTTTTATAAAAAGTGACCCCTAAAAGTGACCCTGAATATATCATAAAGTCTAGTTCTCCTAGGTCTAGACTAACAACGTATGAATCAATCACTCGCACAGGATTATCAATATGGACAAAGTCCTTCAAGATATAACGGTCTTCTTCTCCAACAAATGCCATGTGATCAGCTCCTTTTTACTTGTATGGCTAGTATTTGTTTAATGTTTTTTTGGATGCAACGGATCATGTTTGTGAAAATACTGGAGGTATTCTTGGATTGTAGATTCTTCTATATTAAATAGAATAGGATTCACTAGATTTTTTTGATTGTCAACAAACCAAAATAATGAGGACTTTAACTTAATTTTTCATACAGAATGTTTAGTACGTCGTAGCGATAGGTTTCTAGATTTGGATTAATCTGTATGTTTGCTAAAGTTTGAACTGCACTTAGTATTGCATTAGAATCTTGGGTAGTTAGATTCATGGAAAATCCCCTCCTTAGCTATAACAGATCGGAAGCTTTCTCCTGTCGGTCTCCTATCTGATATTACATTAACGACGGAGAGAAACTTAGACGAAGACACGGGAATCATCCCCCAGGCTGCTGCCATGAATCTGTTATCCCTCGTATTAATGGGGATAAAGATGAAAAATCAGGAGCGAATTCAAGCTCATCAGCAAAGTTTGGAACAATTATACTCCACTTATGATGTGTATTTAGAATAAACTTATGTATTCCTATCTTGAAGGAGGAGAAATACGCTATGAATCAGGAGATTGAAAAGAGAATTGAACGAATCGTAAATGGCTTACTGAAAGAGGGTACTCTTAAGAACCAATATGAAAAGGCTACGCTCACAGAAAGGTTGAATGCTACCAATACACCTGGTGTTAGTATCGCTGTGATTAACAACTATGAGATTGAGTGGGCATGTGGATTTGGTGTAAAGGAGTGTGGGAAACCTGAACCTGTCACCACAGATACACTCTTTCAGGCCGCATCTGTCAGCAAACCGATCTTTGCCACAGTTGTGATGAAATTGATACAGGATGGCAAGCTTGATCTCGACGAAGACGTCAACAACTACCTCACTTCTTGGAAGGTTCCAGCTAACGGTGCTTGGCAGCCTGCAATCACTCTCCGCCAATTGCTTAGCCATACAGCGGGACTTACTGTTGATGGTTTTCCAGGCTATCTAAGAAATGTTGATGCACCAACCGTTGTACAAATTCTTGATGGAGAAAGCTCTTCCGCCACTCCTGCCGTTCGGGTGAACATAATGCCCGGAACCCAATTCCGTTATTCTGGAGGCGGCACAACTGTCGCTCAGCAGGCTGTATCAGATTATTTGGATAAGAGTTTTCCGGACATTATGCATGAATTATTACTGGGTCCTCTGCAAATGGATAGAAGCACATATGAACAACCTCTTCCTGAGAAATGGCATGATTCTGCTGCTACCGCACATCCTTGGAAGTCTCAACCAGTTCAAGGTAAATGGTATGTCTATCCGGAGATGGCAGCGGCAGGTCTTTGGACAACTCCCTCTGATCTTGCTCGTGTTGGCTTGGAATTGCAGTTAGCTTTGAAAAATGAATCAGGCCAGTTGTTTTCAGCGGATATTATTAAACAGATGTTAACTCATCAGGTAGAAAACGATATGGGAATTGGCTTTTTCTTAGAAGGGGACGGAGAAAATACCCGTTTTGGTCACGGCGGATGGAACGAAGGTTTTGTCTCCCAGATGATGATGTACAAGAATCACGGTATGGGAGCTGTCATCATGCTGAACTCAAACGAAGGTGACGATATACTTCGGGAAATTGAGCGAGCTATCGCCCGAGAGTATAATTGGCCTGGCTATTTTCCAAATGAAAAAATAGTAATCGCCGTGACTCCAGAGATTTTAGATACATATGTAGGCGAATATGTAACACTATTTGGTTTGAAACTAGTAGTTACTAAGGAAAATGGTATCCTTTTCTTGCAGCCTGCTGGTCAAGCTCCTATAGAGCTGTATTCTGATTCAGATACGAAGTTTTTTATGAAGGTCATAGACACTGAAGTTACATTTGAGACGGTAGAAGACAAAGTAACGGGATTAGTTCTTCTTCAAAGCGGACAACCAGTTCCGGCTGAAAAGATGAGTGGATAGGTAAGTTGGAAGGAAAAGCAAACAGTCGTTTTTTTCGCGTTTCTTTGTATAGTAATTAGGGCTGCTGAACATTAACTTCTCTCAGCTTTCACAAGGATTAAGCCGCAGTTTCATCATTCTCTCATGACGCATTTTCGTAAACACCTGGGTGCCGATGTCATCAAGCAAATCAACGACTGGATCTTGGAAGAAGAAGCTACACGCGACAAGTAAGATCGTGATGACGACGGCTCCAATCGTCCTTCGGGCGGACATACTACCGATGATCGTGCTGACGATTCAAACGAAGAGCAGCGGAAAAACACAGTTACACTCATGCTGGACGCCAATTGCACCCCAGTGGATATCTCGTATCTGACCGAGCGTTAAAGTGAACGCTCCGGTCGAATTCGGTGCCAACTGGCGATCAGTTTGGTCGAAGGCTATGCGCGAATGGAGAAGCTGTCTTTGGACATACGGTCGGCTGGCGAAGCGTAGTATATCGAGAGACAAGGTTGTTATGTTGAACCTGATTCCCTGGATCCTTACAAGACAAGTATGTCAGCAAGCGCTGCTATTAATTAGTACATGAAGCATATAAATTTCTGGGGAAATCTGAGAAGATTATAAAAAGTAATTATCCAGAAATAGCGAAGTTTATTTCTGATTCAGCGAAAGAAAGTATATCTGAACAAAAGTTAATAAGAAGGGCAAATCTAGAAAAAGCAATAATTCATATTTATAATCATTATGGTAGGGTTGATTACTCTCTTTTAAGTGAATTTTTAGGAGTTACAGAAAAGACATTAACGAGTTCTTCAGGAGTATATAAAGGAATCGGTTCATTGATAAAGCGTACGTTAGCTGACTTAGGGGAAGATGAAAGATTCTATACAAACATTTGATAACAGGGTCTTTTAGTAGATTGGATGCTCGTCGATGTGCGAGATGTAATAACCAAAAAGACCGCCCTAAAAATGGTAGAAATAGTTTATGACAATATGAATTATAGAAATATGGAATTATGACAATTTTTATTATAAATAGTGTCACTATTTCACTGGATGAAGGTCAATTAAGTGAACAAATACTCAGAATTATTGAACAGCAAGAGGCCTTAAAGGTTTTGAAATTACCATCAGTGGCTACACCCTATGATTATAAGGCAGATAATCTAATTTATAATGACTACGCAAAGCCTTATCTCATTGACCCGGATAACGCTACCTTTCCACAATGCATTGGATACAGCCCCTGACCGTATATTTGATATCAAACAATGGTCCTTATTTAAAAAAGGATATTTTGAGTTTGTAGAGATTACAGATATGGAAAGAAAACATTGGCAAGACGTTGTAAAAACATGTTTTCTTAGATGAAGTAATCTGGTTGATGGCTGATTTTGAAGAAGGTTGGGATGATCAAAGACAAGTTAACTTTTTCAATTCTCTACTATCGCTATTCAACGATATGGAATTCTATGATTTAAAATAACGGATTCAAGGTAACAGTAGAAATCTACAAGAAAAAGGATTATCTTTCTAATCAATGATAGAAAAATCAGTTTAAGAAGAAGACTGAATCAATCAATCAAAATCTTTATCCACTTGATTTATAAGAATAGTCACTTTGTATCTTAAAATCAAAATCTATCAGCTTATTCAATATAATAAAAAAAACATATGCTGATGCCTACGAAAAAATGTGCTGAGCAGTAGTGTAAAAAAGAGAACAAAGAAAACTATCCCACTACATTTTTCAGGCGCAACTTCGAATGCATTTTCCACTCTGCATCCTGAGTAAGCGGTCAAAGGTTTTTTTTCCCTTTGACGGGCTTACTCGTGATGTGGAAAACTCCAAAAATGGCCGATGCGCAACACAAAAAATTAACTTGAGTGTGTCTAAAATCTCGACGTAGATCCAGGTTTATCTTAGTATAAAATAATGAATAAATATAATAAGGCATAGAAAGCTCAAGAGGTTATCCGTTTATTATTTGAAGTGTATGGTATCAAAATGGAATGGGAAAATAGAGGCCCATGATAAGTTGATAGCGTGTAAAAATTTATCTAAACTCAATAAGCAACTTAAAAAATTATCGGGGAATGGTTAATCGATAATCATGCTGACCTTAGAACTCTAACAGGAAACAACAGTTGAATAGAAGGCAAATTCTATTCAACTGTTATACTAGATAAATTCTAGATGTTTCGGTTTGCATTTTAATGGCTTATGTTACGCATTTTCTATTTACCTCGATGTACGTAATGCTGTGTGGCATTTCCAGCATTAAATTGCTCAGTAATATATTGTACAGCCTCTTGTAAAGCTAATTTACTGTTACAAGTGAAAACATCTATTGCCGCGTAACCAAATTCTGGCCATGTATGAATCGTCAAATGTGACTCTTGTATAATGACTACACCGCTAACTCCATAAGGTGAAAAGTGATGGAAATGCTCCGTTACAATTGTTGCCTTTGCTTTGTGGGCAGCTTGACACATAATTGTTTTAATTTTTTGCACGTCATTAAGTAATGCAACGTCGCAATCATGCAACTCTAATAAAATATGATGACCTAATGCATGATGGGACTGTGTTTTTTGTACTGTTCTCTTTATTTGTGAAAACTTTTTATTTTTGCAGCTTGGACAACCACTGGATTGGAGCTGAGTAATCGTAGTGTATTCATTGCCAGCTCCGATTGTAAGTGAGTTCCTACAATGATTACACTGATAAACAACAGATTTCCGCTCAACTTCACCTGTGTAAATTGGTCGCATAAATTTACGCTGATTAGGAATATAGGAAATCATTTGGTCTGTTGTTTGTAATACGAATAACTGACTTGTAGCTCCTAAAATCTGTGCACCTTCATACTTGTTTATGTCGTAATGAATATTATTAATCACAAAGCCCATAGCATGTAAGCTTTGCTGTAGCTCCCACTGCTTTTTATAGCTACGTTTGGCGTAGGAAAAAAACACATGCCGCATTGCTTCTGGCTTTAGTGCATTAATTACACGTGATAAAAAGAGCTGTGTGCCAATCAAGGTATACGGTGTGTCTGTGTATACGCAATCAAACTGATGGGCGTATGTTTTAGGCAAGGGCTCCTGAACGTTATAATAATCTACTTTAATCGGAAGCCCATAGTCTTTTGCTATTTTGCTAATCGTGCTTAAAACTCGTCTATCAATATCTAATACAACAATTTTAGTTGCAGAGTGTGGAGCGATTTTCTTTAGTAAAAATGCTAATGCAATACTGATGAAATCATCATCACCTAAACATAAAATGCGCTTATTAAGTAGCATCGTATAATCTAGTGCGAACAATGCTCGTTTTAAGGCTGTCTCAACTGTACATTTAGCTTGATCTATTGCTACGTCGGCTGTTGGCCTAGCATCATAAATAGTGCTTAACTCGCTAATATTTTTTGTAATCCATTCAGAACGAAAAGCTTGATCAGTCGTTAATTGAAGGTAAAGTTCAGTATCAGCACCTGAGAGTTGAAAATACTGTGAGATAGCTAGCTGTCCCTTTTTCGTTAAGCTATGTTTACCCCAGCCTTGCTTGGCAAATTCTTTCTTCATTGCTGAAACGATAGGTATTGGTAAGTCTGTCATATAAGCTAAAGATTTAGTTGTACAATTTTTATGGAAATATAAAGCAAGTAATGCCTTTTCTAATGTTTGATAATGTTCTTCAAGTTGCATATCAGCTGTAATTTGTTGTAATTGTTTTTGCATTGTAGATTCGTCCTCTCAATTTTAACTGGAAAAAATTAAAATTGTCTAAATCAACGAATAGAAAAAGCGCGACTAAAATTAGTCGCGCTAAATGTTTATACAAAGCTAACTAATTCTAATCTTGCTTTTTTGCACAACAAATAACACCTCGTATAAAGGTGGTTTGTTCAACAAAAGTAAGCTATTACGTTGATTTAGATTAGAATGCTACATTTAACAAAAAGTTCACCCTTTAATAAAATTATATATTAACTATATAATAGATATAGTAATCTTTCAAGTTTTAGTAATTCACGCTTAACAGTGAATATAAAATGAGGATAGTAATTTATAAAAGGGACCACGTGGATTGGAGCCCCTGACTAAGGGCATTTCTACAAGTCACAGCTTTACCACATATCGTGGTGAAGGGGAATCAAAGTTTTTAATGGAAGAAACCTTGATTATCTACGAAAGGGAGAATGTAGAAATTGAAATATTTGAAGCGATAAAAGAGAATAAGGTAGCCATTGCATTATATAAGAAATATGGCTATGTTATTGCAAATCAATTACTATTTTTAAGTGGCGAAAATGAAGGAAGTAGAAAATACAAGCGCCATTCGCATTGAAACCATTCGTCCAGAGAAGCTATCACATTTTTCCTTTTATCAGGAAGAAGTTCTTTGGCAATGTAGTTGTCACAGTCTTACGCAGGGAGAAGCTAAGGTTTTCTATAATGGCGAAAATGAAGTGTTGGTTATATGTTATATAGAACAAATTTGGATGAAAAAGGTGAGGTAGAGCGTATACTACTCTACCAATTGGTGCTGCTAGAAGAAGGTACCGAAATAAAGGATAAGAAAATGTTTTTCGTAGAAGGGGATACTCAAAGTTCAACCCTCAGTATGTGATTTATTTGCGGAGGATTGGTAATAGTAGAATAATTATCGGGGAAGTCAATTCTTGAATTTTGATTTGACTTATTTTTGTGAGGGAAAATGTTATGAAGTTTGAAGAATATAACAGTAAGATGCTATTTGTCATGAAAAGATATGGGTTATATTCTTTAAGTGAAGACTTTTCTAAGGTAGAAGTTGTATTTGCAATTATGAAATTTTAATATATAGATTAAATGGAGCGTGTTTTTTAAAACACGCTCTTTCACTTTAGCTAATTGCTATTTCTAAAAACAAATCAATTGAGGGAAAATTCTGGAAATTGAAAATAGAACATTTTACTTAGGAGATATTAAATGATTAAATCAAACTCGCTAAAAAATTTACTTAGTAACAATGAGGGCTTTAATAATTTCATTCCAGTAATCTTTAAAAGTTTTTTTCCTTTTAGTTGAATGATTAATCTTTTTCTTTTTGGCGTTTTTTGTTAGGCTTTTCACAGAAATTCTCCTTTTAAATATGTTATATATTTGTTTAACGGTCAAATAACTGAATTCCGCACAATTTAAACGCATCTGAATACGGAGTATATTCTACTAATCTTTTTGTCTCTTCAATATTTAAACGTTTAAAACGATTATCAGATATACCATGTAAGATAGAGAAGGGAGGTAGGTTTTTAGCAGTAATCGTTTTAAGGAGAAGATCACTAAAATCTTCTGGACTTATATACGCACTCATATCTCTAGCTGAGAGTGGCTGGCCCTCAGATTTGTAATCGTCATAAGCACCAATACGGATAGTGATACTTTGTAACTGTTTTTCATAAGCGAAATATGATGCTAGTGCTTCCACAAAACATTTGCTAACTCCATACATATTCTTTGGTCTAACAGGTGAAGAATCGGTTACCTGGAAGTCTAGTGGATATCCTTCAACTGTTTGAGCACTGGAAGCAGCTACGACCCTAGATACACCGTTATCCGATGCGGCTTTAAAGATATTATATGAACCTTTAATAGTATTCTCTAATAAAGAACTATAAAAATCTGCATTTGGAGAAGGATCTCCTGCTAAATGGATAACAATATCTATGTTTTTACATGCTTCCTGGCATTCTTCTAAACTAGATACATCTAGATAAATAACTTCATGTTGTGACGATTCCTTAAATTTTTCTAAAGGTAATAAATTAATATCTGCCAATCTTAATTGAAAGTTTGTTTGTTTCATTAAAGTATTGGTTATATGACGACCAATCTTCCCAGCAGCTCCTGTAATTAAAATTTTTTGCACCACAATTCAGCTCCTTTTAATCATTTGTTAAATGTAATCCTGATTATAAGTACATGTTTGTCATTAGTACAGCGAATAATTATAATGAAGTACATGAAAATAATTCAGGGGGGTCAACGATGAGTTTAGTTAAGTATGAAATTTTTAGTAAAGCAGCAGAGGTAAATAGCTTTACAAAAACTGCGGAAGAATTAGGACTAACGCAATCTGCTGTAAGTCATGCCATTACTAGTTTAGAAAAAGAGTTTAACTTTCCTCTATTTATTCGTAATAACTCAGCAATAAAGTTAACTCAGAATGGAAAGGATTTATTAATCACTATTCGAGAGATTCTTTATTATAACGATATGTTAAAACAGGAAGTAAACGCCATTAACGGCTTGAATAAAGGAACAGTAAAGGTAGGGATATTTAGTAGCATATCTACAAACTGGATTCCTTATATTATCAAGGAAATGGAGGAGAAATATCCTGATATAGAAATAAAACTAATAGAAGGAAACTATGCTGAAATAGAAAAATGGTTACTAGATAGTGAAATAGATTGTGGTTTTGTTATTAACCAATCAACCTCATTACATTCTTTCGATATTGTAGAGTTAAAAACTGAGCCACTTTTATGTGTAGTATCAGAGCAATCACCCTTACACAGTAACAAACATCTATCGGTGGAAGATATTGAAAATGCCCCCTTTATTATGCCAACTTATCAATGCTTTGAAGATATACATTTATTTTTTAAAGAAAACAACATTGAGCCAAATATTCGATTCGAAAATATGAACGAAAATTCTATTTTTTCGATGGTTGAGAATAATTTAGGTATAAGTATTTTACCAGAAATGATTATCCCTAAAGGATTAAATTCCATCAAGGTTATCCCACTTGAAATAGCGCAAACACGAACGATTGGATTAGCGATTAGAATGCCAATTTCACCTGCAGTTAAAAAATTCACTGAGATTACTGAGAATTGGGTAAAAAAGCTGGGCTATAGTTGATTAAATTAAATAATTTTGTAAGTTTGTTACAGTAGTGAGCCTTTAAATAACTAATAAAATTAGGATAACAAGTAAATTTGTGTTTCACACCGTATAAAAGCTTTATAATACCACTTATTCGTCCTCGTTTTTTAAGGTTAAATTCCTGAAAAAATCTTGGCGAAAAAATAAGGAATAGGAGTGCATGATTAAATAGTTACAATTTGATGTAGATGTTTAATTTTCATAAACGATAACGGACTTTTGGAAATCATAATTTTTAAATGGGGTGTTATCTACAACGATGAAACCTTTCTATTATCATCAAACACGGCCTGAGCGAACAGCCGGGTCATGGTGCTAGAAATTATAACGACCAGGTTTTGAGGTCTTAATACCTGAAATGTGATCTGACCCCAAAAATTTGAACTTTTTAAGAAACCTTTCGAAACTAACTGGGCTTTTTCCGTTGAGTTTTATTTTTATCTGTTCCATGATTGTAATAGTGGATATAGTCTACTAACGCTTTTTTGAATTCTTCATAGTTCTTAAACGTAGTCGTGTACAGAAATTCTGATGCCGAAGGGAAAACCTATCCATTAAAAGAATCAAAAACTGAAAAAATTATGAAAAGAGGAAGCATTGATTATTCATAGAGTGATGATATTTGGCTTCTGGTGAATTTATTAAAATCAGTTGGAGATAAATGATAGATTAGGAATTATATTAAGGGGCTGGGATATAACCAGTCAAAACCCTTAAAAACCACGAGAAATCAACGTTTTTAAAATTGATTTCTCGCAGTTTTCTGATGTGAATTTTTTATTAGCAATATATAGAGCGCTCTCTAATAAAAGTACTTAAACCTCGTTTATAGAGGGATAGGGGATATTTACAAGCCTTGTGATCAATTCTATAGTGAACAAGGATTGGTAATTTACCAGTATTTTTATGCAAATTATAGAAATAACTCCATGGCGATTTACTCGCTCCATGGAGATTTCATTTGGGTAGTTATAATGAAAATGTGCTAAAAGGGGCACAGCATGGTTGACCAAACGCGATTTCTAAACGAAGTTCACTTAGATTCATAATAATTGAAAACAATGTATCAGATGGAACTTCTCTCCCTAACATCGGAGCTAATGTTTCGCCGTGACGACAAATGCTATCTGGATAATTCACATGATCAGACAGCACACGTTTAAAGGATTGTTCGTTAATTTGTCCATAGTCGATTCGCAATAATTTCTCGGCACGTCCGTTGCGGAAATGTGTATCTGGGAATTTATAGCGAGATGTATCTTTAATAAGAATGGACTTAGGCCCATAAAAATGATTTGAATGTGTAATGATGTCTTGATTTGGATAAATTGCATCATAGTCATTGCATGTACTTTCAACGCTTAATGCTTCGCCCTCTTTAGAGGCAATTAAATAATTTGCTGCCGTCCCGCGTGGCAATCTAGAAATTTGTCCAACTGCTTGTGAGTATAGCTCACTATTTAAAATACCACGTAAAATAACATGTACAGGTACACCATATTGTTGTCTTTCTTCACTTAAAAAGTTTAAACATACACCAATACCCTTATTATTCATGCCAATTTTGCCGATAATACCTGCTTCCGTACACATTAAAATTTGGGGACGATTTGTTTGCCGGATTTCCACAACAATTAAACATCCCTTTATTGATGTTAGCCAGTCCCAATTTTGTCCTACTATTGTCTTGTGACCATCAGTACTTGGGGGAACCGCTGCCAAAGAAGTACATCCATCATTCGTTGACATAATTTCACTCCGAGCATTAATTGCCACAATATCAAGGAACGGTACGTCGGCACCATCACTAATTCCTTGCATTTCTTCCACAAGTGTTTGGTCATATTGTTGAATCCAAGGTAAATACTTTTCAGCCTCTTGCTGGGCAAAAGTCCAATCATTTTTGTTAAAGGTTTGAAAAATTTTTTTATATGCTTTAATTGTTTTACGAATTTCTTCCTTAGCTTCAATACCGAGTTGATGTCCACATTCGTAAGCTGTTCCAGATACTTTAATATGTTTTATTTTTGGCATTATCATTTCTCCCACTTTATTAATCAAATAATCTTTGAAGCTGATTAACCGATTTATTGTTAATAGCAAATGCATACAGAATGGCTGCAAGACCAGCGACAATACCAGCAACCACTAATGGAGCAATAAAGTTACCCGATTGAACTAGTAGATAACCTGTTAGTATTGGTGCTACCCATCCTGCAATATTACCAAAGAACCCTTGCACACCTGCCATCGTTCCGACTAAATTTTTTGGCGCGATATCGGCAACCGTTGCCCATACACACGCTCCAGCCAATGCTGCGCCACCTAATGAGATAGAAATCCATACTAGCGCTGCAACTGCACTTTCTACAAAAGCAGCGAAAATAATCGTTGTGGATAAAGCCATTCCGATGGCCATAACAGTACGTCTTGCAATTAAAGGTGACATTCCTTTTTGGATAAAGTAATCAGAAAGCTTTCCACCTAATAATGCACCAATTGTCGTTACAACCCATGGAATTACTGCGTTAAATCCTGCTTTTAACAATGACATATCTCTTTCTACAACTAAATACGTAGGTAACCAGGTAAGCATTAAATATAAAATATAGTTTTGCGCAAAGTAGCCGAAGTACAAGTACCATACTGTTTTATATTTTAATAAAGAAGACCATTTTACTTTGGGGCCGTCTGCTTCCACAGCTGTTTCTTGTGTAGCAGAGCCTGCTAAAATATGCTCTAGTTCGGCTTTATTCACCTTTGGATGCTCGGATGGATGTTTTTTATAGAATAGTCCCCATGCAATGGCAAAAATAATTCCTAGCAAACCACATAAATAAAAGGCGTATTGCCAGCCATAGCTATTGATAATAACAGCAAGAATCGGTGTGAAAATACCTGCGCCACATGCAATTCCTGTCGTTAATAATGAATTGGCAATCCCTCTTTCATGAGAAGGGAACCAATCAGAAATAACCTTAGTGTTTGTAGGGAAAGAAGGTGCTTCTCCAACCCCCATTAATATCCTTGCACCAATTAAAGCACCAAATGAACGCAATGATCCAGTTAAAATCGTTGCGATAGACCACCAAATGATTGCAATAATGTATGCCAATTTAGTTCCCAATTTATCGACTATCGCCCCAACTGGTAGCTGCATTAAAGCATATGACCAAAAGAATGCTGATGATAAAATCCCAAACTGTGTTGCATTTATTGATAAATCCTCCATCATTGATGGTCCTGCAATTCACATTACTGAACGATCCAAGTAGTTGATAGTTGTTGCAATTAATAAAAAAATGCCTACCCACCATCGAATATTTGTCTTTTTCTCCAAACATACTCCTCCTTTTTGGTTGATTAATGGTCATGACATTAATATATGAAATACAAATAATGTTGTCAATAAAAATTTTCAGACTATTGGAAAATCCCTCGTTTATTAACGCATACACAAAAAACACTCATTCGTTATGTCAACGAACGAGTAGGATGGATTTTAAACAGCCTATTAAGAGGGTTTCCGATGTGTTCTTTGCTATCTATATGAGCTATAATTACAGTAATGTTAGAGTTTATACCGAAAGGACACATTCACATTATGATTACTTTAGGCGTCTTTGGTTCAAGAGATATGGTCGATAAAATATATGAAGTTGCCATAGAAAATGGCTACTTCAAACCTATTAAATTTTACTGGACACCGGAAATAGGAAGTGATGGGGAATACTTAAGGAATAAAGAAAGGGAAATTGATTTGTGGTTATTTTCAGGCTTGGTATCGTATTCGATTATTACTAAACAAGTCTCTTTAAGTAAACCTACTTTTTATATCGAATATACAGGTTCTTCGATTCATCAAACGTTGTTAAAAGCATCCTATACAAATAATTTAAAAATTAATGATTTAAGCTTTGACTCTATATCTGTGTCGGATCTTACGAATATATTACGAGAAGTAAATATACAAGATAAGCCTATATCCATTAAACCATTTAACGAAAACTTAGAATTAGAGGATTATATTAATTTCCACCAAAATGAATTTCAAAAAAAGCATGTTAGAGGTGTTGTAACTTGTATTCCTCAAATCGTCTCTAAACTACAGACATTAAAGATTCCAACATTTCAAGTATTACCTACTAAATCAGCGATTAATAATAAATTAAATACACTAATGCTTAATTTTGAATTAGAAAAATCACAAAAAGCACAAATAGCTGTACAAATTATTGAATTTGATTTAGAAAATAAAATTCCTAAAAATTTATATTTTGCAGATGAGTTTTTAAATTTGGAAATGAAAATCACCACAAATTTACTTAAATATGCAAAAAAATTAAATGGCTCTTTAAAAAATGGAGGAATGGGTAGATTTTTAATTTTTACAACAAAAGGAATTTTTGAAGAGCTAACGGATGAATTTGAAAATATTCCTGATATTGATTTAGATGGTATAGATATTCAAAATATTACGTGTGGAATTGGTGTCGGCTTTTCTGTATATGAAGCTGAGTTAAATGCAATAAACGCATTAATACATGCAAACGAAACTAAGAAAGGTACATGGATGGCACTACTCAATGATGGTCGCTTAATCGGTCCACTGAATACGAAGGATAAACGAATATATTCAGTTAACAACCAAAAATGGCAAAAAATCAGTGATGAAACCTCCTTAAATATTATAACGATTAGTAAGGTAGCTAACTTTGTAGAAGTTCATAATAAGAATGAATTTACGGTCAAAGAGTTAAGTAATTTTCTGCAAATATTGCCAAGGAGTACACAGAGAATTATTACAGCCTTAGAACAATTTGGTTATGTTCGAGTCCTTCGTACAGAAAGTCCACATTCTCGAGGCAGACCAAAGAAAATTTACGAAATTACGTTTTAATATAAGCATCTCTCCATTTTGTATGCATTGACATATAAAAGAGGAGGTGCTTTTTTGTGCAAACCTTAGTTTATATTAAAGTGTTCCCTTTGTAATATTTTTATTGAATCATATGAAAGTAGCCGTTGATAGATATATGTATTTCTACAATAATGAGAGTACCAATTCAAGGAACATCCTGAATTTAAAATAGGAGATATTTGGATATACTTATTTAGATTTAATGAATGTAGATATATATGAGTTTAGGATTTATATTCGATGAAAAGCGACATCTCAATTTAAATAAAACATAGATTCCTATACACGCTCGCCTAGTTTTTATTAGCCTCACCTAGCCCCAGAGCAAAGCTATTATATGCAGTATTCTGCATTATAAAGAGTGGGGTGAGATTTCCTAAACCATTGACATATCAATGGTTAATCAATTTTTTATGTTCACTTTGCACCCATTCCACATTAGAGCCATTAGAATAAGGAGAGAAAACAAATAATGGAAAAATATCGTATAGATCAATCAAAGGGAATTGAATTTGGACTGTATTCATTAGGAGATCATATCCCAAATCCATTAACGGGTGATCGTATTTCTGCACAGCAGCGTCTTCAGGAGCTAATTGAAGCAAGTCAGTTAGCCGAGCAAGCAGGAATTGATGTATTCGGTGTAGGTGAAAGTCATCAATCTTATTTTACAACACAAGCACATACGGTTGTTTTAGGGGCAATTGCGCAAGCTACGTCAACAATCAAGTTAGCAAGCACTGCAACAGTATTGAGTGTTTCTGATCCAGTACGTGTTTATGAGGATTTTGCGACAATCGATCTAATTTCAGATGGGCGTGCAGAAATTGTGGCTGGGCGCGGCTCTCGTGTAGGCGCATATCATTTACTGGGGGTTGACCTACAAGACTATGAAGAAATCTTTGAGGAGAAATTAGAACTGCTAAAAAAAATTAATGAAGAGGAACTTATAACATGGGAGGGACAATATCGAGCATCACTGCACAATGCTCAAGTTTTACCACAACCGAAAAACGGCTCTTTACCAATTTGGCGGGCTGTTGGTGGTCCTCCTGCAAGTGCCATAAAGGCAGGCTATATGGGCATTCCAATGATGTTAACGACATTAGGGGGTCCTGCTATGAATTTTAAGCCATCTGTAGATGCCTACAGGGAAGCAGCAGAACGCAGTGGCTTTGACCCTGTCGAGCTACCGATTGCTACAACTAGTCTATTTTATGTTGCTGACTCGACGAAGGAGGCCCTACAAGGAATGTATCCACATCTAAATGGGGGATTCCAGGCAATTCGTGGCGGAGGTTATCCAAAGCAACAATTTGCACAAGCCCCAGATACACGAGATGTGCTAATGGTTGGCAGTAAGGAACAAATCATTGAAAAATTACTCTATCAATATGAGCTGTATGGTATGCAGCGATTTATGGCACAAATAGACTTTGGTGGGGTACCTTTCGAAAAATTAATGAAAAACATTGAAATCATTGGTAATGATATAATACCTGCAATCAAGAAATATACAGCAAAATAAGGAGATGTCCAACATGAAAATCGTCGCATTAACTGGTTCAATTGTCGGCTCAAAAACGAAAACAGCCATTAGTAAAGTTGTTGACATTTTACAAGAAAAATATCCAGCGTATGAGGTTACTTTACTTGATCTTGCTGAATACAATATGGCGTTTAGTGATGGGCGTAATTATTTTGAGTATGATGGAGATACAAAATATGTCACAGAAACAATTATGGCTGCGGATGCCTTAATAATTGGAACACCTACATTTCAAGCATCTATTCCAGCAACATTAAAAAATATTTTTGATCTGCTCCCTGTGAATGCCTTTCGTGATAAGGTGGTGAGTATGGTTGTTACTGCAGGTACAGCTAAGCATTATCTCATGGTTGAGCAGCAATTAAAGCCGATTCTAGCCTATATGAAGGCACATATCGTACCAACCTATGTATTTATAGAGGAAAAGGATTTTTTACGCAAGGAAATCGTTAATGATGATGTCCTTTTCCGTCTAGAACGTTTAACAGAGGATACAGTTATGGTAACAGATGCATTTGCCGAAATTCGTGCTAAAAAAGATGCGGAATATGATTTCTAATTTTTTATAAAGAGGGGCGTTGCCTGAGAGGAATCTTAGGCAACTTCCTGTTGTAATGTCCATAAAATGTTTTGTGGAAAACCATTATATTAAGTACTAATAGCCTCCTATCTAGTACAAATGCTTGTCAATCGCGCATTTATTCCCATCAATTCAGCAATCCCCCTCTCAAAATGGAAATTTCCATATGTAATCGACAATACAAAAGGCCTCGCATAACATTAAGAAATTAAGATATCTAATATAATAGAATGGTAATCATCTTCACAATGTCACAACTTCACCACGAATGCAGACAGTAATTGTATAGTCATGTCTCTTTGGCCAGCTTTACCTTTGTATCAAAAAAATAGTATGATAGAATATTTTTTAACAAGCTATTTTTACAATAGTTTATATATAAAAATTGGAGGGGAAAATATGAAGAAATATTTAATGGTACTGTTGGTCGTTCTGGCTTTTTTACTAACCCCCACAACCTCTAAGGCAGCAGAGGTAAAGTGGGATGGGGCACAGGTTGTTAAAGGACAAGCAGGGAAGATGACCTTTACTAAAGATGTAAAAGTATATAAGAAAAATACTGATGGTAGCTTTAGCTCGTTAACAGTGAAACGAAACAACTACTTCCGCGTATATGATATTGAAAAATACGATAATAAAATATTTTACTGGATGAGCTCAGGATACCGTGTACAGGCAACTGATTTAGTTGTTTTTAAGGAGGTACCACTCGATATTCGGGCTTCTTTTTATGATAATCCAGGTTTAATTTATATCAATCGTCAGGGCGGAAAGCCTCTAGGATATGGTGACTATCTGTTAAGCAAAAATGTCCCTGGTAGCGCCGACTATAATCCTTACAATGATATCGTACAATTTAAAATTGGGAAGAAATTATATTACTATTTCTACGCTGCTCCATTTGAAGGTAACCCATTGGAGGTCTATATTGATAGCTCAGATATTCGCATTGCGGAAGCAACACCTCATGTTAAAGATTATTATACGTTAAATGCTGATGCACAGCTGCTCAGTGGTCCAATGATGGGTGCAAGAGTGCTAGAACAAGCATCAAAAGGAGCGGCTTTTGAATTACTAGGAATCGAAATAAATGGCTATCTCATGGTGAAATCGCCAACAACCTGGAGACATGGCTATATCCCTGTTAAAGCACTTCAGTCTGTACAAAAACAAGGTAAACGATTTATTCGTTATGGTGTTTATGTTGGAGGTAAGCATGGGGAGTTAAAACGTTTTGATGAAGTCACATTTTTATCAGAAGATACTACGACAGCTTTAATTGAATTCAAGGGAGAAAAATATACAGTACCTAAAAAAGCGTTAGCTACTATACGACCAAATGAATCACCTGTCATTACATCTGGTTTTTTACCAAGTGATGCGCTTCAGCATTTAACCTATAATACGGTATATACGAGAACTGGTAATCAACGCTTTGACACTGATTACGACTTCCAATATATTACCTATCACGAAACAGACCAAGCCTTTTATTATGAGAGGGATGGCACGCAATATATATTTGAAAAACCAATTACAGAGGGATCGAAAGTTACGATAGGGGATAGTAAAGAGTTTGTTCGTGCCATTCACTATACACTTACAACACCAGCAGGCACATTTACCAATGTTGTCGAAACATCCACTAGTATATTATATGCACCTGGCTACGGTGAGCTCGGTTCAGCCTATGACCTCCAGCTAAGGGCGTTTAAATAATTATTACTACGCTGCATAAGAGTAATTCTTGTGCAGCGTTTTTTGTGGTAACCGTTTAGTTTTGATTGGACCACTTGAACTACAATGCATGACTATCCTTCTAAAAAAAATTTTTCCAAGTGTCCGTGTCCCAGAAGAATTACTTCAATTTTTCCAAACTAGAGATTATTTTGAAAATTGATAAAAATTTAACCGATTTGAAACCATTTATGGAAATAATCGTATAGATAGTGATGGGACAATCGGAGGTTTACGATGAAATTATACTATAAAACGTTTTGGATTGGGCTTGTATTAATGGGGATATCTTGTATAGTACTGCTGTTGCAAATCAATAAACAGGAGCGGCTTGTTGCAGCAGATTTCCCTATTCAAATTGAACAAGCATGGACATTTCATGATGCTCATCGTAAAGATGAAAGATTTTACGATTTATCATCTATTTTTTTGATTAATCGTATTCAATTACAGGATATTGAGATACTGCAATCCATTATAAATAATGCCAAAGAGGCCTTCATACCAAATCAGAAGCTTCGCCAAGCTCAAGATGTATGGCTCTATTTACAAAATGGGGAAAAAGCATATGTAAAATTCGGCTATATTACCGACGAATATGTGATGCTAGATATGAAAACGAATCATACATATTACATTTCACTCGAAAACCAGATAACTTTATGGGAATTGTTTGATGGATCAAAACATAATATTGCCTTTTGGAAAAGTGCTCTTTTTTTTATTGTTTATTTGTCAATTTGTTTGGCTATCATCATCCCTATTAATCGATTAAAAGTGGTAAGCGATGATTCGCCGAAAGTGGAAAAACCACAAGAGCAAGGCCAAAGTTTTTTCAGTTTTTCTACGCTTTTAGCCATTATCATTTTACCTAATTTATATGGTGCAAATCATTCTTTATTCATGTTCACATCGCTTATGCTATTATATGGGATAAGTGAAATTATTTATAAACAACATCAAGCTTATAAAAATATGATTTTTGGTATGATCATCATTCTTTATTATTATCTCTATCATTTTTATACGCTATTTGTTTAATAGAGCAGGAGGTTACTAAGATGGTATTTTCTCTTTTTAAGAAAAAGAAAGAGCCACAGCAATTAAAAAATAGAGTAGAATTTTGCATGACAAACTTATCACTTGGAGCAGCAGATGCCTATGATGTACTGGCCGAACGATCTGATATTGAAATAGAAGAATCTGGCTGTACATCTCATTGTGAAATTTGTGAACAGGGGATATTTGCTATTGTTAATGGTGAAATTAAAACGGCAGAGGATGCAGACGCATTAGTGCAAGCAATTGATGAGGAAATTAAACAAAATCCTCTGTATTAATCAAAGAACTATGGGATGTGAAAAGGATGATTCTCTTTCATAGTAACTTCTTTCTCTATGAGCTGGTTTCAATCAACAATAGTTTATCAGTGTGATAGAAAAGTACTGTAAAAAGTAAAAAACAGCTAGTTGGTTAATGATCAACTAGCTGTTTTTTATGGATTTACCAACCACGTATATACTGGGTCGGAGGTTTGACTTCTTCTCCTAAATCCTTTGCAGCATTTAGTGGCCAGTACGGATCACGTAATAGCACACGTCCTAGAAAAATTAAATCAGCACAATTATTTTGTAAAATTTCCTCTGCTTGAATGGCAGTTGTAATTAGACCGACCACACCTGTTGGAATATCTGCCCCATGCTTAATTGCCTCTGCGTGAGGTACCTGGTAGCCTGGGAAAACGTTAATATGAGCTTGCACTACACCACCAGTAGAAACATCAATTAAATCGACACCCTGTGATTTCATCCAGCGGCTAAAGATGATAAAGTCTTCCATTGTCGTGCCATCTACTGCATAATCTTCTGCAGAAACACGTACAAGTAGAGGACCCTCCCATACACTACGAATGGCATCAATTACTTGACGTAGTATGCGGTAGCGATTTTCCTGCGACCCTCCATACAAATCATTACGCTTATTAGTTGCTGGTGATAAAAATTCGCTAATAAGATAGCCATGTGCGCCATGAATTTCAAGGACATCAAAGCCAGCTTTAGCAGCACGAACAGCTGCTTTCTTAAATGCTTCTACAACATATTCAATGTCTTCTATTGTCATTTCAGTTGGTGTTTGGTAGTCATTACTAAAAGCAATAGCTGAAGGGGCAAATATTTCTCCCTCTACAGTTGCTTTACGTCCAGCATGTGCTAGCTGAATGCCCGTTTTTGCTCCATATGCCTTCATTCCATCGACTAATTGACGTAAGCCTTCAATATGGGCATCATCCCAAATACCAAGATCTTTATTGGATATACGACCTTCTGGTACAATACCTGTCGCTTCAAGAATGATTAAACCTACTTGGCCAGCAGCTCGTGTTGCATAATGAACTTGATGAAATGGCGTGACAAGTCCATCATCCTGCGCAGAGTACATGCACATTGGTGCCATCACAACACGATTTTTTAAAGAGATAGATTGTAGTTGATAAGGTTCAAATAATTTAGTCAAAATAAAGCCCCCTTAATTCCTAGTGATAAACTCTATTTTGCACATGTTACTTACTATTTGCAAGTGAACGAGACCGAGCCTCTGCTTCCTTAATACATGCTTCAATTGCTTCATTAAATTGATATTGTTCAAGCGCTTTAATCCCGGCTTCCGTCGTACCTCCTGGACTAGTCACTTTTTTGCGTAGTACATCCGGCTCATCAACAGATTGCTTCAGCATTTCAGCAGTCCCAGCCAGTGTTTGTGTCATTAATAGTCGTACAGTATCTTTTGAAAGCCCAACCTTTGTGCCGACTCTTTCAAATGCCTCCATTAAATAATAGATATAAGCAGGGCCACTTCCTGAAAGAGCCGTTACAGCATGTAATTGATCCTCATCCACCTCAATGACTGAACCAACCGCCTCAAGCAATTGTAAGAAAATCGTACGCTGTTCAGTAGTCACTTCGTTATTAAAGGCAATACCACTAGCGGACATTCCAATTGTCGCTGAAGTATTAGGCATAACTCTAGCAACTGGACGCGTGCCTAAATGCTCTGTAATGGTTTGAATGGCTATACCCGCTAAAATAGAGAGGATGGCTGATTGCTCTGTGATCTTCGCTTTCAACTCATCCATCGCTGCAACGGCATCCTTTGGTTTCATAGCTAAAATAATTAAGTCTGCTTGTTTAAAAATTTCTGCATCAACTAAACAATTAACACCATAAGTTTCATGTAAAAATTGTAAGCGTTCTTTGTCTGAGCGATTGGTGACGTAAATTTCTTGTGCTGTAAATACCTTTTGGTTAATCCAGCCCTGAATCAATGCCTCTGCCATTGAGCCTGCACCGATAAATAGTATTTTCTTCATGAACAAAACCTCCAGTTCAAAATAAAAAGCGCTCCCGTCCTTATCAATTAAGGACGAAAACGCTGTTGTTTCCGCGGTACCACCTTTGTTTGCCAATTGGCACAACTTTTAGCCCTTTTATCGCAAGGGAAACGGTTATGTTTGCATAACTGCTCAGAAGTAGGTTCGGTAATGGGAGTGGGTGATGTTACTTGCAGCAAATGTAACACTCTCTGGACACCTTCACCAAATACGTACTTGGCTTCATCAACGCACATGAATAATTAGATTATTCAAAATTATATTGATAATACGTCAACCTGTCAACAGGAGGATGACGAAAAGAAGAAAAACTTGTAAAATAGAATGAATTGTTATTCACTAGTAGTACAAAAGGGGGAAACAACTTTGTCTATATACAAAATAGAAATACCAACACCCTATGAAGTAGGAGATGTCAATGCATTTGTTGTTAAGGGCGATGCACTAACACTCTTTGATGTTGGACCAAAAACAATGGAAGCCTATGACGCATTGAAATGGGGGATTCGAGCAGCAGGCTACGAATTAAGGGATATTGAACAGGTAGTTCTCACTCACCACCATCCGGACCATGCAGGTTGGGTAGATGCCTTTCCACATGCAGAAATTTTGGGGCATGCCTATAACGATAAGTGGCTTCGTCATGACGAGGAGTTTTTACAATATCATGAACGGTTTTATAGTGAACGCTTATTTGAGCATGGCGTTCCTCAGGAATACATCCAGCCGAGTGTACATGTACGTCGTGAATTAGAGCTTGTTGGTGAACGACCATTAACACAAATTCTAGGTGATGGGGATGAGGTGCCTGGTCATCCAGGATTAAAGGCGATTGAAACATTAGGTCATGCACAAAGCCACTTAATCTTCTGGGATGAAAAAACGCATCATGTGATTGGTGGGGATTTATTGCTCGAGAAAATTACACCGAATCCATTAATTGAACCGCCATTGGATCGCACATTAGGACGTGCAAAATCATTACTTCAATATAATGAATCACTTGAAATTTTACGACAATTGCCAGTAAAAATGATGCATACTGGACATGGTGGAGAATTAGAGAATATCCCTTTATTAATCGATAAACGTCTAGAACGTCAGCATCAGCAATCAATGAAGGTATTAGAATTATTAGGTGAAGATCAACTAACGGTTGTTCAAGTCACAATGCGCCTATATCCTGCTATTTTTCAGCGTAAACTAGGTTTGACCCTGTCCAAAACACTAGGACATTTAGACTATTTAGAAGCTAATCATTATATTACATCTACGAAAACTGAAGAAGGTATTTATGTATTTAAAAGAAAGTAGGTGTTTGCATGGCTGATAAAAAGACGATCTTCGTTACGGGTGCCACAAGCGGAGTAGGGTTGAAAATTACAGAATTATTAGTAGCACAGGGTCATACAGTATATGCAACAGGGCGAAATGCAGCTGCATTAAAAGTATTAGAACGCTTAGGTGCGAATGTGATCCAAGCTGATTTAACAAATTTAACGACTATTGATGAAGTTTGCGTCCAGCTACCACCTCTTGACGTGGCGATACTCTCCGCGGGGATAGGTAAATTTGGAATCGCACCTGCATTACCTGATGAGGCTATTTCCCAAATGGTGAACTTGAATGTTAGTGTGCCAATGTATTTGGCCAAGAGATTAGCATTGCCAATGATACAGCGCCAGCAGGGGCATCTTATTTTCATTGGCTCACAGGCAGGGAAGGTAGCGACACCAAAAGCTAGCGTTTATGCTGCAACAAAGCATGCTATAGTCGGTTTTACCAATGGACTTCGTATGGAACTAGCGCCTTATCATATTAAAGTGACAGCGATACATCCGGGTCCAATTGATACACCATTTTTAGATAAGGCGAGTGATGAAAGCGGCTATCGAGCTTCGTTAGGAAGATTTTTATTAACAGCAGAAGAAGTAGCTCAGGCTACGATTAAAACGATTGAACGCCCTGTTCGAGAGGTGAATTTACCAAAAATTATGGGATTATCCAGCAAGCTATATGCTATGGCTCCTGCAACCATTGAGTACTTAGGTAAATCATTTTTCAATAAAAAATAGCAGGGATTAAACTGTAACCATTCTCAAAAAAGCAGGAGAGAGTGTTTACAGTTTTTTATTTAAAGTATCAGATAGTTTCTATATGGTTCAGGTGAAATGGTTGTAAAATATAAAACTAACCTGTGCCAGGAGCTCCAAAATAGATTTAATTAATCCCTCTATTTTTTCTAATGCATCTAATAATTCAAAGAATAATTGATTACTAATGAATGAGTTCTATTTTAGCTTTCATTTAATGCGTGAATGAGAGGGGCGCTAAATAATTTACAGTCATGTTAAAGTTAGTTATGTATAATAAATACAATAAGTTGGAAAAGGTGTGGAAATATGCAGTCAAAGAACACTCTTTGTGTTTGTGGATCAGGGAAAAAGTTTAAAATGTGTTGCATGAATAAACAGATTATTGAAATTCAAGACTCACATTTTAATCCTCCCAATATAGATGCAGCAAGAAAAGAGTTACATCGTAATATTCATTCTCAATTATTTGAAAATATTCTTCAAGAACATCAAGGTATGGTTGGATTAAATTTACCAAGTGGGTTACGCTCGCTTGTTTTATACCGAATGCATCAAATACTCCAAGAATTGAAGGAAACTGTGCCGAATGATTCGAAAATCAAGGCTTACTTAGCTGAGATTTATTGGATTTTCTATAATGGTCAAAAAGATTATAAAGACAGCATTCAAAAAATAGCAAAGCTGTCAGATACAAAACAATTAATGATTGTTGAAAGTGAACATTTAAGTGACCAAGCAGTTGAAATTATATATGAACAGACAGCTGGTGCTATTTTATTAGACTATGCATTTAAAACAGTTGATTACGGTGCATTTAAAGTACTTATTCAATTCTGTATTCAATTTTTACAACTTTCAGCACACCAGATTCCTGTATTTAATCATGTACGGTTATACGTAGGAACAGAGGATGAACTTGAAGATTTTGAGCTGTTGCAAACAAATTCAGTTTTTTCAAATATTTATTTTGAAATGATTGCAAGTGATACTATCTATAATGAATTACAAATTGCAAAATTAAATTACATGGGCTTAAGTGATGATTCATTAAAAGCCATTGCAACTGCTATTGCTTCAGAAAAAACATTAAATACTAACCCCGAATATATTTCATATACGGGGATGTGTATGAGTTACTTTGGCGTTATAGAAGACGAACTACGAAGAATGGTATATAACAAGATGCTTAAGCTTCAAAACAAAAAAATTATGTGGGCAGAGTTAACAGGAATATTACCACAAATAAAGTTACCTATATTAGAACAAATGTACCCGCAATATATTGATCAAATGAAAAAATTTAATCCACTACGTAACTTAGCTGCACATGGGAAACGTATTTCTACAGAAGAGTTTTCTAATTTAAAAAAATTTTTATTTGAGGAGAACTTCTTAATATATCTATCTTGGCAAGTTAATGAAGAGGTTCCTACAAAAATGTTAGATAACCTTGTCGAAGGAACAATAGATGTTTCAAAAACTAGTATTACTGTTGACGAGACCACTTTAGTGAAGAGTGAACAAGAAAATAAAAAAGCACAGAACATAAAAAAGAAACAGGATCATGAAGCATTACTCAAACAATATGAAAATGAAATATTTACATTGTTTAAGTTCCCACAAAAAACTCTTACTATTTCTATTCATGATTTATTGAATGAAAAAGTAATTCATCAAATTATACAAACACATAATGATGCAGATATAGCACTGTTGGAATTAGCAAGGAATTTTGAAGATTTCGATTTGTTACGTGCAAATTGTGCTTCGTTAAGTCGAGCAGGTTTGTTTATAGCAAATCTGATTTTGGGTGAATGCCTAATTAATAAGGGCAATAAAGAAGAAATCCAAGAAGGAATTCGAATTTTAGAAAAGCTAGAAGCTACAGATAATACAACTGCAGTTAACTTTTTAATACTATATTACAGTCGTATCATGAAGGTAGAAACAGACGAGGACCAAACTTTACAAATTGAGAAAATAAAATATTATGCTAATCGTCATGTACAACTAGGGAATGAACTCGGATATGCATACCTAGCAGATATTTATCTTTATGAAGACAAATTTGAAAAAGCTTTAGAATATGCGCAAAAATCCCTAAAAACAAATGACCCTGTAGCGTATCAAACAATTGGAAAAATCTTATTAGCTAGGGGGCACAATATAGACCAAGCTATTGATTATTTGAAAAAGTCACTAGCACAACAAGAATATTATTCTACAGCATTACTATTATGTGAGGCAGCTTTACATGATACGATACGAGACATTGAATTGGCTGAAAAATGCTTATATCTAGCGTTGGATTTATTTAAACCAGATGACTTCAAGGAAACAAAGACTCTTGCTATAAACTTTGAAGAATTGGCTGGGGCAATAAAAAAATATAAAACAATAGATTCTTCTGCAATTCAAAAATTGAAGACAATCCAAGCAACTTATTTACAAAATAATTAAGTAGATAAAAAAACTAGTTAATCGTACATGTCCTACTGACGCTACGTTAGCACTACGCTTTCGCGCAAAAAACATCTGTTGGTCTAAAGCCCCAGCCGGATGTCACGGATTTTGAAGAGGAGCTTTTCGAGTGAGCTCGAAAAAATCTGGAAGCAAGCGTAATTGATAGACCATCTCACCTGCTCAAAATCAACGTTTGAGCAGATCTATTTTATGCCCATGTCGGCACAAACGGGTCTGCTTTTTTGTGCTGGTCTACCAATTGAATGGTGAGTTCGTGTGGAAGAAATACTGGTATTTCATCAAGAACTACATTATAGAACTATTGTATAATTTTGGTTAACCAACATATGTGTTTAAAAGTATCCGATAGATTAATACGGATTAGGTGAAATTCTGTATAGTAAAGGAGAGCATGATGTACACAATTGGACAGGTAGCGAAATTTTTAGGCGTTTCAAGAGATACTTTAAAGTTTTATGAGGAAAAGGAGTTAGTAAAGCCAAAGCAAAATAGTGAGAACGGGTATAGAGAGTATAATCGTTTTGATATATATGATATAACAACAGTTAATTTCTATCGGGAAATGGATATTGAAATTAAAAAAATTCAAGAATTAAGAAAAGGCAAGAGCATTGAGGACATACAATCACTATTCAAGGAGAAAATGCAGGAGGTTATTGAAGAAATCGAGTATAAAAAATTGCTAGTAAAAAAACTTCATATTGTTCAAGAAGATTGCGAAAAAGTTAAAAAATTTCTGGGCACATACACCATCAAAGAAATGAAGCCGATAGAGGTAAAGGGAGAAATTGAGCATCATACTGCATATGATAAATATGAAATTATAAAGGACAACATAGATAATTTAAAACAAGCAGTGACACTTACCTCTTTAAGGAGGGTCATTCAATTCAATGAAGAAGGTATGCAAGAAGAGAAATTTATCATTGTAAGAAAAGTAGAGGACTTTGATACAGAAATAGCAGGTGAAATTATATCCTATCCAAAATGTCTGTATACAGTTATTGAAGATGGAAGATGGTCAACTGGTGGAAAAAATACGGACCATAAAGTCGAGGCTAGTATAAAAAAAGCTGCCAAAGAAAATGACTATGAACTTTTGGGACTAGTGTATATAAATCAATTACTTACTACTTATGAAGATGGCTTAGAACGTGTCTTTTTAGAAATTTATGTACCTATTAAGTGAAGGTGATTTCCGTTCCAGACTACTAGAAATATCAATACTGAGTTAGGCGAGAGATTTTTTTGTCGAATACATTATGAAATCTTTGTTTTGAATCGGGGATTGCTGAATAGATGAGAATATGTGCATGATTGACTAGTATTTATGCTAGATAAAAGACTGTTTGTACTTAATAGAATGCCCATTACAGGCTTGTTAATATGAATGCTTACTTTCCTGTGGCAAGGTATCTGTATAAAAGCGTAGAGAAAGCAACAACTTATTCTAAATGCTTCTGCCACAGAGCAATCATATGTATAGTTTCATTGACATAAGATCTTTTTCAAAACATGAACCATCCACCGACGATAATGGTAGATGGTTTTTTTGTAGCTTTTAAGAATTAGTAAAGCTATTTAAACATTTAATAATTGAAGGTAATTCAGACAAATCATGAACGATGGCATCTGCTTCGACACTGTCCCAATGTATATCCTTTTTCCAAATGCCCTTCATCCCTACATTTTGAGCACCTTTGACATCATGCTCGGGATGATCTCCCATAAAAATGCATTCATGAGGGGAAACATCAAGCTTTTCTAAGGCTCTATTGAATATTTGAGGGTTTGGCTTTTTAATGCCTTCCCATTCAGATACAATTATCACATCAAAATACTTCTCAATCTCTAAAGCTCTCACATTATCCATCTGAAATTGTCCGTAACCATTCGTAACTATCCCTAAAACAAGATTGTCACCTTTCAATGCCTCTAACATGCTAATAAGATTAGGAAAGCCAACACAGTTATTTTTGAACTCATTTATCTTCATTCAGCAGAAGACTCCCATCTCTACAGGTGGAGAGATGAATGCGGTTTTGGTTCCTTTTCAGTGGGTGTTCAGACACCTACTGAATGAAGATAAAGCCTCTGGCGGATGTCACGGATTTTGAATTGTGCTGGCACAATTCAAAATCCGGACGCAATTACGCCAAGGCGAAATTGATTAATCTAGAAGAAGCTCTTCCCAGGTTATAGTGACAATTGAAAATTCATCAACTAATTGCTAGTATACTTTATCTTTCCAAACGTATCCTCGGTTATCTAATTGGATAAAACGTGATATATACCCTTCTTTTGAAATAGAATTTAATCGATTATGCAATCGGTCATATTGCTTTTCAATAAATTTTTTGACAGATTCATCTCTATCTAACAAAGTTCCATCTAAATCAAATAATGCAGCTTTAATCACCTATGACACTCTCCTAACGATAGTTGTTCTTAATACTATTAATACATAAAAATCCAGGTTTTAGCATCCTTTTTAAGTAACTATTTTATTTTTTAGACCTTTTCTATGTATTGACCTGTGGGTAACTCCTAGGTTTAAGCTGAAGGTATTCGTAATTTGATGCACGAAATACTTAGTTTGAAAGGGGAAAATTCATGAGTAAAGAAAAGAAATTAAAAAAACCAATAGCAAGTTTTATCCTACTAACCAATCTCATCTTCTTGCCACTTTTTTGTCTTGTGGGAGCCATTAAGTTATTAGGTTTGCCTGCATGGTTATTTGTTATAGTACATTGTATTTCATCATGGGCCTCAACCTTTGCATTTGCTATGCTTTTTAAGAAAATCTATCCTGGTCAGAGTTTTATACAATTTGTAAAAAATAAATTCAAACATAAAATTAAAGTTTCTGTGTTGCTTTCTGTAAGTACAATTCAAGCTCTTATCTTTTTGATGATAGTATTGATCGTCGTAAGCAAGGGTGAAGTAGACTCAATTTTCACTTTATCCTCATGGGGTATGCTGCTCTATTACTTTTTGAAAACACTACTGTCAGGACCATTAGGTGAAGAATTAGGATGGAGGGGCTTCGCGCTCATGGAGCTCCAAAAGAAGTATTCACCATTAAAAGCGTCTATCATCATAGGATTCTGGTGGGGGCTGTGGCATCTACCCATATGGTTTACTACAGGATTTATGGGCATTGATTTAATGAAGTATATTTTATTCTTTATGATTTCAATTAAATCCACAACAATCCTCATGGCAACATTTTATAATTTAAATCAAAATTTAATTATTCCGATTATCATCCATCATAACTTTAATTTTTTTATTGGCATCATAAACGGAAATCTAAGCGATTTAATTCTGTATAACGCTATTTTTTATGGAATAGCCGCAATTTTAATCATCATTATCAATCCAAAGAAGGTGTTGTATGGTAGGCATGAGAGAAGCCTTCTTAATGGAAAGCATACTGTAATTTAGGTCAGAGGCTGTACAGCTATAACTAAAACCATCCTTAATGTGGGCACTGAAAAAGTTCATAACTTAAATTAGGTAATTAAAGGTACGATTAAATCGGATATTTAACTGCTAGTAAAGGAGATAGAAAAAGACAACTTCTTGTTGAAATCGAACAAAAGGTTGTCTTTTTCTAAAGGTTTCATAAAAACTTTAAGGTTTTCAGTGCTTTCTGTCATGGTGGTAAGCCTTTTTAGAATTCCTTTTTATTGACAAAATAATTTATTTTAATTAATATTTAAGTTAACTAAAATATTAAGGTTGGTAAAGATGAATAATAAAATTAAGCAAATTATTGGTGACATTCATCATTATACGTATGAAATGAATGTAAAATTAGCGAAAGCACAAGAAGCTCTATTTAAAGATGATTTATCGATGAAACAAACGATGGTACTTGATTTTGTACATAAGCATGCAAAGTGTACAATGGGCGAAATAGCTCACTATATGGAAATTACTCCGAGTGCAATCAGTCAAATTGTGACTCGACTTGAAAAAGAAAACTATCTTAAACGTGACATTAATCCAAACAATCGTCGGGAAGTAGTGGTAATGTTGGATGAATTCGGACATGCTTATTATCAACGTGATGAACAAATTAACGAGCTTATTATTAAAAAGATTTATAGCAAAATGCCTGTGGAAGATTTAGAACAACTGCGTAACTTAATTCAGCGGTTGTATCAAATTACTGAGGAGGAAATATCAAATGGATTGGAATAAAGTAAAAGTACAACTTGAAAATACGTTTAATGGTACGGTGTTACTTGCACAAGACGAGAAAATTTTATTACAAGGTGCCTATGGCGAAGCTTCAATTCAAACACATGCATCTATGCATCTTCATCAACGTTTTAACTTAGCTTCTGTATCAAAACCTATTACAGCATTAGGAATCTTACTTTTAATACAAGAAAAGAAAATAACATTCGATGATGATATTAACAAATGGTTCGATAATTTGCCCTACACAAATATAACAGTACGTCACTTATTACAACATACATCAGGTTTGCCTGATTATATGGCATTATTTTCGAATTGGGATGAAACAACAGCTGCCTCAAATGAAGACGTGTTACAACTATTAACTCAATATGCACCACCTCGGCTCTTTGAAGCAGGGGAACGAATGGAATATAGCAACACGGGTTATGTCTTACTAGCTCTATTAATCGAGCGTGTGACCAATAAAAGTTTTACTGAATACTTGGATGAAGCTATTTTTAAACCGTTAAATATGATGAATACAACTGTAACGTCTTCTACTTTTATCAAACAATATACGAATGAAATTGCACATGGCTATGTGTTTGATGTGTATGCAGGACAATATGTGGACCCATCAGAATTTGAAGAAACGAAAGGTACTACTTGTTTGAATTATATTACTGGCGATGGTGGGATCTATTCTACAGTAGAGGATTTATGGAAATTAGGGTGTGCAGTTATTCAGGCAAGGCTTTGGGAAGAAGCTTTACTTGAGCAAGCCTTTACTCCCTCATCTCTTACAGCAGAACAAACTTTTTCTTACGGTATGGGCTGGATTATAAACGAGGATGAACAACTTGGAAAATGTGTATGGCATAACGGTGGATGGCCAGGGTATGCAACTACATATAAAATTTATCCGCAATCTAAGACGATCTTTGTATTTTTACGCAGTAAAGAGCAAGAAGTGGACTATGAATTAGCTGTCGGTGAAGCAATTGAAAAAGCACTTACGACTCATGAATTTCATTTATCGAAAAAACCTGTGCAATATAAAGCTATGCATTTACTAGTCGATACTTTACAGGGCTATGAAGGTAAATACCAACTACAAGAACATCCCGAACATACAGTAGAAGTAGCCTTACAAGAAGATAATCGCTTGTATATTTTCCTACCATCTACAATGCCACTTGAGCTACATGCGATAAAAGAAGATGAATTTTTCTTACGTGGTATAGGTGTTCTAGTGACGATAAAGCAAAACAAACTAACTATTATCAGTGAAGGACAAACAACAATCGCTAATAAAATAAACGCACCAAAACTTAATGAAAATAACATATCTTTGTAATTACAAACTGTCTGAAAGAATTCATTTTACACAATGGGTTCTTTTTCTATTCCCTTTAATAATGTATACATCCATATAGAAAGTAAAAAATCATTTTTTTGAGTAAAAATATACATAGATTGTACAACGGCTTTAAGTATTGAAATGACTTACTTTTTACAATAAACATTAATGTCTAGAAATTTATAAAAATACACTTGTGTTTATTTTTATAACGTGTTACTATTCGTGTATAAACTTTTATATGAATGTATAAACATACATATCTCATAGATTAATTGGAGGCGCATTTTTAATGGCAAATAAGAAAGTAGTATTAGCATACTCAGGTGGTCTTGATACTTCTGTAGCAATTCCGTGGTTAAAAGAACAAGGTTGGGACGTTATTGCAGTATGTCTTGACGTGGGTGAAGGGAAAGATCTTGAGTTTATTAAAAATAAAGCTCTTCAAGTAGGGGCAATTGAATCTTATATGGTAGATGCAAAGGATGAATTCGCTGAAGGTTATGCATTGATTTCATTACAAGCACATACTTGGTATGAACAAAAATATCCATTAGTATCAGCGCTTTCTCGTCCATTAATCTCGAAAAAGTTAGTGGAAATTGCCAACCAAGTGGGTGCGGACGCAGTAGCTCATGGTTGTACAGGAAAAGGAAATGACCAAGTTCGTTTCGAGGTTTCTATTAAAGCATTAAATCCAGATTTAGAGGTATTAGCACCTGTACGTGAATGGGGCTGGAGCCGTGATGAGGAAATCGAATATGCAATGAAACATAATGTGCCGATTCCTGCAACATTAGATTCACCTTTCTCAATTGACCAAAACTTATGGGGTCGTGCCAACGAAGCGGGAATCATGGAAGATCCATGGGTTTCACCGCCAGAAGAAGCTTACGGTTTAACTGTTTCTGTTGAAAATGCTCCAGATGAAGCAGAATATGTAGAAATCGAATTTGTGGCTGGTAAACCAGTTGCATTAAACGGAAAAGAAATGAAGCTTGCTGATTTAATTCAAGAACTAAACGCAGTAGCTGGTGCCCATGGTGTTGGTCGTATTGACCATGTAGAAAACCGTTTAGTGGGTATTAAATCTCGTGAAGTATATGAAATTCCTGGAGCAAAAGTGCTGTTAACGGCTCATAAAGAGCTTGAAGATTTAACACTTGTAAAAGAATTAGCACACTTCAAGCCAGTTATTGAGAAAAAACTATCTGAATTAATTTATGATGGTTTATGGTTCTCACCATTACGTGATGCACTTGAAGCATTCCTTGCACAATCACAGCAGTATGTGAATGGTACAGTACGTGTGAAACTATACAAAGGTCATGCGATTGTAGAAGGACGTAAATCGCCAAATTCACTATACAGTGAAAAGCTAGCAACATACTCAAAAGAAGATCAATTCAACCACGCTTCAGCAGTAGGCTTTATCGAATTATGGGGTCTGCCAACAGTAGTGAACTCTTCTGTCAATAAAAAATAATTTTAACAAGCAAGGTGTAGTGTAGCAATGCGCTGTGCTACACCTTTTAACTTGCTTACAGCAATGTGCTCAAAATCGCTGAAAGAGTGAACTCAGGCTAAGAATTTTATAAAACGCCTGAGAGACCAACATCATGCTGCTGACGCTTTGCTATCGCGAAAAAACGTTTGTTGGTCTAAAGCCTTCGGACGCAATTAGAAGCATAATTGATAAAGAAATAAAGGAAAAGGTGAGCTGTTATGACAAAACTTTGGGGCGGACGTTTCCAAAAATCAGCCGAAGCATGGGTGGATGAATTCGGCGCATCGATTGGCTTTGACCAACAGCTTGTTCTAGAAGACCTAGAAGGTAGCGTTGCACATGTTACGATGCTTGGTGCAACAGGTATTTTACCAGCAGCTGACGTAGATGCTATTCTTGGCGGTCTTGCACAGCTAAAGGAAAAGGCAATTGCAGATGAGCTTGAATTTACTGTTGCTAATGAAGATATCCATTTAAATCTTGAAAAAATGCTGATTGACTTAATTGGCCCTGTAGGCGGAAAGCTTCACACAGGTCGTAGCCGAAATGATCAAGTAGCTACTGATATGCATATTTTCTTAAAGAAACGTGTTAATGAAGCCCTTGGATTAATTGAAACTTTCCAAAAAACATTACTTGAAAAAGCTGAGGAGCATGTAGAAACAATTGCTCCAGGCTATACACATCTACAACGTGCACAGCCAATTTCATTTGCACATCATATAATGGCCTATTTCTGGATGCTAGAGCGCGACAAACAACGTTTCACAGAATCGATTAAGCGCATTGATATCCTACCTTTAGGGGCAGGTGCCATGGCTGGGACAACTTTCCCAATCGATCGATTAAAATCAGCAGAGCTTTTAGGCTTTAGTGAGGTTTATGCAAACTCCATGGATGCGGTAAGTGATCGTGATTTTATCGTTGAATTTTTAAGCAATTCATCATTATTAATGGCGCATTTATCACGCTTTGCAGAGGAAATTATTTTATGGTCAACAGATGAATTTAAATTTATCGAGTTGGATGATGCCTTTTCAACAGGTTCTTCCATTATGCCACAAAAGAAAAACCCTGATATGGCTGAGTTAATCCGTGGAAAAACAGGACGTGTTTATGGAAACCTAATGGGCTTACTAACGGTTCTAAAGGGCACGCCATTAACATACAACAAAGATATGCAGGAGGATAAAGAAGGTATGTTTGATACAGTTCATACCATTCTTGGCTCACTAAAAATCTTTGAAGGTATGATTCGCACGATGACTGTTAAGACAGAGCGCTTGCATCAGGCAGTACATGCTGACTTCTCCAATGCGACGGAGCTAGCAGATTACCTTGCAACAAAGGGTATGCCTTTCCGTGAGGCACATGAAGTAACTGGAAAGCTTGTGTTCACTTGTATTCAAAAGGGCATCTATTTATTAGATTTATCACTTGAAGACATGAAACAAGAAAGTGAACTAATTGAAGCAGATATTTACGATGTGTTAGCACCAGAAGCGGCAGTTCGACGTCGTCATTCTTTAGGTGGTACTGGCTTTGATCAGGTAAAAATTCAAATCGACAAAGCAAAGGCCTGCCTTACTTAAATCCAATTTTGCGTGCATGTCCCTGTGACTTTTGCATAGATATTCATTAAAGCTGTCCCGTGAGGCACTATGAAAAAACTACTTCCTTTTTCAACGGAGCCAGAGGGTGAAGTGAAAAAGAGACCCTTACATATGTGAAGGACAATCCCCAATTCTGGAGACGCGGAATTGGGGTTTTTGTATAAGGAAATACAATGATTATCTTTTGGGGGGATTGGAAATGAATGATCGTTTTAAAAAGGGGTTAGAAACAATTAAGCAATATGTTACGGAGCAAGAAGCAGACCAAATGATTGAATCAGATGCACTGGCTGACGTAGCACCAGATTTACGTAAAATGATTATTGAATTTGCCTACGGTGTTGTCTATTCGCGTCCAGGACTAGATGCTAAAAGCCGAGCACTCGTTGTTATTACCGCAGTGGTAACACAAGGCGCTGCACCACAAACAAAAACACATATAAAACGTGGCTTACATGCTGGCTTAACACAGACAGAAATTGTGGAAGCCTTATTACAGCTAGTGCCTTATATTGGCTTCCCGCGTGTTCAAAATGCATTAACTATTGCACAACAAGTTTTTAAAGAAAAGGCTTAAAGCAACTTTTTTGCTACAATAAAATGTAGATTTCATGAATAAATAGTTCATATGTGGCTCATATTAAGAACGGAAACACTTATTAATCTAATCTGATGAGGAGGATGTAGAATGAGTAGTCAAACACCCAAAGACCAGGAATCTCAGGAAAGTCCGCCACAACTGTATCAGGTGAGCTTCTAAAACTTAAGTAATAGGTGAGGCAGAAAATTCTGTTTTGTTGTAGCTTAAGATGAAGCAAAAAACAATACAGATAAAAATCAAATAGAAGCCATAAGTGTCCAAGGATCCAGAATTATTCTGGGTCCTTTTTTTTATTGTAATTTGACTTTAATTAAAAACTGTATTACCCTATGTATGACAGATTTCTGTTTGGTGATAAGTGATACAGATTGGAGGAATAAGATGCAAATACAATTAGATCCAAGCAGTGAATTGCAACTTTATAAACAATTAGCCAATCAATTAATTGAATTAATTGCTAAAGGAGAGCTCAAAAACGGTGATACATTACCATCTGTGCGTACTATGGCTACAGATTTAGGAATTAATGTTAGTACAGTGAGTAAGAGTTATCATGAACTTGAAGAAAAAGGCTTGATAGAATTAAAGCCAAAAGCAAAAGCGATCATTATTGGTGGCCAAAAGCGAGAGCTAGAAGAAGTCGAAGTTGAAAAAGTAGAAAATGCTTTAAAGCCGATTATGGCTGAAGCGTTTGCACGGGGTCTTGAAAAAGATCAAATGTCAAGTTTGTTCCAGCGAATTTTAAAACAATGGAAGTAGGGATAATATGCTTTTACTATTAAGCATCTTTATCATAGTTGGGGTAGTGGGATCAATTACACCACATTTGACGAGAAAAACATCGGTGTTTGGTGTTTCCATTCCAGAGCCCTACGTACAGCACCCACAATTACGTTTATTTAAAATGCACTACAGCATGTTGGTAGGAAGCATAGCAGGAGTACTTGTTTTTGGCCAAGTTTTTTTACTGTTTATGCACATACAAGAAGAAAAATTTAGTTTATTAACCTTTATCCTACTTTACGTCACGCAACTTTTATCAGCTGGTCTCTATATGTTTTATCATATGAAAACTAAACACCTAAAAAAACAAAAAAATTGGGAAGCCCATGTGAAAACTGTTTATGTCACGGATCTTTCGGTAAGGGAAAAAAATGCAACGCTTTCATCTATATTTTTTACATTTCCTATTATTATGACATTAGCATTAATAACCTTTACATACATGAACTATGATTCCATCCCAGACACGTTTGTAACCCATTGGAATGCAGCGGGTGAAGTAGACGGTTGGACAGAAAAAACATGGATATCTGTTATTGAATCGCCGCTTATTTTACTAGGAATCCAAATTAACTTTTTCATCATGAGTAGAGGTATGATGAGTGCCAAAATACAATTGAGTGCCCAAGCGAAAGAAGCGTCTGTCAATAGAGAGCTAAAACAGCGTAAATATGGAAGCTGGTATTTCGTTGCAATTAATTTTAGTATGACCATTCTTCTAGTTATCTTACATTACTCGACGGTGATTTTCAAAAATCAAGCAGCTTCTTACTTTTTCCCACTTTTTATGATGTTTAATATCATTTCATTTGGTGGACTAATATTCTTTATTTGGAAGTTAAGTAAAAGTAATGAACGCTTTGATGAATTACATACAAACGAAACTTCTGCAAGTGATGATCGATATTGGAAATTAGGCATTTTTTACATCACTAAAAATGATCCTTCATTTTTAGCAAAAAAAATTTGGTATTGGTTGGACCGTGAATCTTGCGAATAAATGGAGTTATATCATTGTACTCGTCATATTCTTGCCGATTTTATTAATCATTTTTATATAGGGGGGAGATTGTATGAAAAAGCTTTTATTTCTTTGCTGCGCACTCTTATTAGTAACAGCCTGCGCTCAGAAGGAAAATAACACAAAAGGATCAGAAACTAAAGGAGGACATGACATGAACACATTATTTATTGGAAAATGGGAAGGAAATATCGAGACGCCAAATGGAGCACTTCCGATTATTGTTGATTTGCAAGAGGATAGTGGAACATTATCAGTTCCTGTACAAGGATTATCCAATTATCCATTTCAGAACATTCAATATAATGGCGATCAAGTAAAGGTTTCTATCAACTTAAGTGGCTCGGCTGTTGAAATTAACGGGACATTAAAAGATGAGCAAATTGAAGCAACATTTCAACAAAATGGTGGGAAATTGCCACTGATATTAAAACCCTATAAAGAACAACCTAAACAACCTGTTACGTATGAAACATTGAAAATTCCCGTTCAAAATGGTGAGTTAACAGTGGCCCTTCAAAAGGCTAGTAAAGAGCCATCTCCAGTTGCTCTTATTATAGCAGGCTCTGGTCCAACTGATAAGGATGGTAATTCTGCTATAGCTGGTAAAAATAATAGTTTAAAAATGATTGCGGAAGGATTGGCCGATGAGGGCATCGCAACAGTTCGCTATGATAAACGTGGACTTGACGATAATATGTCCCTTTTAACAAAGGAAGAGGATATTACCATTGATCAATATGTGGATGATGCGGTTCAAGTGATTAATACTCTATTGGCTGATAAAGCTTATACAAGTGTTCATATTATTGGTCATAGCGAAGGCTCGCTTATCGGTTTACTAGCAGCCCAAAAAACAAATGTAGAATCCTTCGTTTCAATAGCAGGTGCTGGAAGACCAGCAGATGAAATTCTATTAGAGCAATTGAAAGGCCAGTTAGCGCCTGCGCTTCTAAAAGAAACGACAGATGCCCTTACATCCCTGAAAAAAGGTGAACAAGTAAAGAACGTTTCTCCTGAGTTACAGTCATTATTCCGTTCTTCCGTTCAACCATACATGATTTCTTGGTTAAAGTATAACCCTGCAAATGAACTTGCAAAAGTGAATTGCCGCGTTTTACTTATTCAAGGAACGAATGATATTCAAATAGTAGCAACAGATGTAGAAGCGTTAAAGAAAGGTAAACAAGATGCCGAGCTGCATTATATGAAGGACATGAACCATGTGTTGAAAAAGGCCCCAACAGATCGCGCTGGGAATTTAGCAACCTATGCAGACCCTACATTACCGCTACATGAAGAATTGCTACCAGCACTTCAGCAATTTATTAAAAATGAAAAGTAAGACCTAGCTAGATGAAGTTGTACAGTAACTTCATCTAGGTTTTTATATGAGAATCATTATCAATTATTTGAATTTCTGTTAAACTAGTTAAATGACAATGGTTCAAGATAGAAGGAGTGCTTTACCTCGATGAAATTAAGTGATCATATATTTTTGTGGAATCACGCATATATCAAAATTATGGATGTACGCTTTACTATAATGGAGAAAGGGGAGGACTTTGGTCCCTACCGATTGCCATCCAGTGCCTTTCTCTATACAAAGAGAGGCAGTGCACAAATTTGGATGGACAAAAGCAGGCATATGGTACAACCATTTTATGTCCTTCATGCAGGAAAAGGGATACATATAGAGATTGTCGCAGAGAAAGATTTTGAATACTTTATGATTTTCTATAAAGCGATTCTCCCATTACCTAAACGACAAGATATTGAAGCCTTATTGGAAACAAATAATCCATTCCAATACCAGTATGCTTTTGCACCCCATAATCAACTTGCTCTTTTTGACAAAGCTGAGCAGATGAATAGTATTTGGTTACAATCATCTGACAAAGAGCTGAAAAATTTACATATCAAATCATTATTTTATCAATTTGTCTATGAGCTTGTACGGCAGATGCAGACACAGGAAATTCGTCCATTAAAGCCAGATATAGTGGAGGAGGCAGTTCGCTATATAAAAGAAAATTATTATAAACCCCTGACGCTTGAAATATTAGCACAGGAATTAACCTGTAGTGTAGGCTATTTATCAAAGCTATTTAAAGAAAAAATGCATACGAGTCCTATTCATTATTTAGGCGAAATAAGGGTAAATAAGGCAGCGAAATTACTTTTGGAAACAGAAGCTACGTTACAGGAAATTGCAGAGCATGTTGGGTACCCTGATGGACATTCATTGAGTCGTAGCTTTAAACGACATAAGGGCGTATCCCCAGCTCAATATAAAGTAGAATGGAGACAAAAACGGCAAGGTGAAGATTTGCCACTTTGGAAAAGAAGATATGCTATTCTCCCAGATCCATTCGAGTGGTATATTGATGATGAAATTGAAAATCATTATCAACGAAAGGGAGCAATGGAAATGTCGAAGTACAAAAACATGAAATTAAAGGCCATGACCTTGTTTATGTGCCTCTCATTGTTGCTAGCAGCATGCTCAAATGCAACAAATACAAATACTTCACAATCAGCATCAAATCAAGTGGAAACACAAGCAAATAGCGGACAAGAGGCTGTACAGGAAGGTAAAACAAGAATTGTTTCTACACCAAGAGGTGATGTAGAAGTGCCTGCACAACCACAACGAGTAGCCTCAGATCAGTATATGGGACAACTATTAAAGCTAGGTATTATTCCAGTTGGTGTACGAGAAGGGATGTTACAGGAGGCTTGGATTGAAAAATCAGATATTTCTAAAGAGATATTAGCTAAAATAGAGAATTTGGGTAATTTTCCAATGAACCCTGAAAAACTGATTATGTTGGAGCCAGATTTAATTATTGGGTCCATAGAAGAAAATATCGAGCAATATGAAAAGATTGGCACAACAGTCTTTATCCCTTATTGGGAGGAGCTTTCGACTGCAGGGCCATTAGAAAAATTCAGAAGAATTGCAGAAGTATTTGGAAAGGAACGAGAAGCAGACCAGTGGATAGAGGAGTACAAGAACAAGGTTGAGGAAGCTCGTAAACAAATAGATGGTATTATTAAAGAAGGAGAAACCGTTTCAGTCGTTCAATTAAGCCCTACAGGTTTGTATGTGCTAGCTGCTGATGGTGGAAATTATGGTAGTAATACGATTTATCAGATGTTGAAATTACCTCCTACTGAACAAGCGTTAAATATGAAAGAAGGATTTGAAAATATCTCTTTAGAGGTATTGCCACAGTATTTAGGTGATCATGTATTTGTTTATGTAAATTCACAGGAAGATGCCAAAGAAATTTTAAACAGCCCAATTTGGCAGGGAGCTCCTGCTGTTAAAAATGGCAATGTATATATGTATGGTGAATTTGAAGATGAATTTGTCATGGAAGATCCATACTCATTAGAAATGCAGCTTGATAAAATTGTTAAGGTTTTATTGGGAAAAAAGTAAGTTCATTTAAATAATCGTTAAAAATAGACTTGCTAAGCTAAGAGGCAAGTCTATTTTTGTATGCATCCATACTAAATTAGCGCATATTGCCGATAATGGATGATCGACTATCCTGCATTTTCTTCACAAAATTTGTCATTGCATCAAAAGCTTCATTTCGTTTATTGTTCATACTTTGCAGGCGCAGCATATCCATTTGCTGTGAGTTGCTTAGTGTATCGATTTGACCTTTTACTGTTTGAAGCTGCCCATTAATTTCTGCTTGCCTTGCTGTATCAGTTGTAGCTGCTTTTTCTACATTTAATTGGTTAATCTGGTCATTTAAGTTAGCTAGTTGTTCATTTCTTGCTTGAACCTCTGTCAATTGTGTTTGTAATTGGTTCTCTAATAGGTTTGTTCTTTGCTGTTGAACCATTATTAAGGCTGTTTCTAAATCGACAGAAGATAAATCAATGGGAGCCATCCCCTGATTGCCTACTCCTTGAATGGAAGCTGCAGATGATTGGTCTGCTCCTGCAAATAATAAACCAACGGCTAATGTGCTACCAATAACTAATTTTTTCATAGAATATCCTCCTAAAAAATGATCAGGGAAGAATTAAACACTTTTTCTACATTCCCTAAAAAAATAGTTTAGCGTATCAAGGTTAAAATTAGTTTAAAAAAAATTAGGACTTTAGAAGGGAAATTATGAAAAAACGTTCTCGCTTATGATTACCCTCTACATCAAATTTTATTGACAAAGATGATAAGTGCGCTTAGTATTATTGATAAGTGCACTTACTAATTTAAGAATGGGTGAATAATTATGTGGAAATATGAGAATTCGATTATTACTGAAGCTACACCAAAAGCTATTTGGAAGCTATATAGCAATGTTGATAAATGGAAAAAATGGGACGGTAGTATAATGGAAGTGAAAATTGATGGGCCATTTGAAGAAGGTATCACAGGGTATTTAACACTTCTAGGACAGGAACCTTTGCTATTTACGCTTACAGAAGTGAAAGAAAATAAACTTTTCACCAATACAACAATTCTCGAACAGTTAAGCATTAAGATGGATTTTCGTCATGAAATAGAAGTTCTTGGTTTGCAGACAAAGGTGACACATAGTGTAATCCTATCAGGACTGAATGCGGAAATGATTGGGAATCAAATTGGTCCTATGATTACACACGAAATTCCGAGTAGTATGTCCAATTTAAACCAGCTTGCTAGTGGTGATATCTCATGAAGCAAAGATTTTGGATAGGGGTTGTATCAGAAGAACATGTTAAAATAGGTGAAAAAGGTGGGTTTGCACAACTTTGTCATGGAAAATATGCACCTTTAAAGAGAATGAAAGCAGGAGATTGGTTAATATACTATTCGCCAAAAACCAAATATCCAGACGGCAATCCTCTTCAAGCCTTTACTGCTATTGGAACGGTTAAGTCAGGGTACATTTATCGAGTGGAAATGGCTCCTCAATTTATTCCCTACAGGTTGGACATATTGTATCAGCCCTGTCAAAGTATAAGCTTTGCACTTATCAAATCAAAGCTAACATTCGTATCTGAAAACGCCAATGTAGGTTTATTATTTCGTAGAGGACATTTTGAAGTAACTAAACAAGATTTTATGACAATTGCAAATGCAATGGGGGTGGATTTTAGTGGATTGGAAATCGAAGTTTAATGATCCAAAAGAAAGCTCAGGTTTTTTATTATGGCAAGTTACGCAAGCTTGGCAGAGGATGATTATAAAGGAACTGAGCAAGATAGATCTGACACATGTCCAGTTTGTACTATTAACTGCTTGTGATTTTCTACATGTAAATGGTGAGACGGTTACTCAAAAAAAACTTGCGGATTTTACAAAATTAAATAGTATGATGGTTTCAGATGTTGTCAGAACACTTGAGGCTAAAGGATTTATTTGTAGAAACAAAAACCCTTTAGATAAGCGCGAAATACTACTTTCACCAACTGAGGAGGGGTCAAATAAAATTAAAATTGCGTTACCGATTGTTGAAAATACGGATGCCCAATTTTTTAAGCCTATTCACGATAAGCAACATAGTTTTAATGAGGAGCTACTCTCACTGCTATCTCTAAAAGCAGAAGTGGATGAGTGAGAGTTTTAATGTAGAGAAAAATCATTTATGTAAAACCTAATTTGCGTGAGAAATCAATTTGAGAGACGTTGATTTCTCGCGCTTTTTATTTAACAGAAATATACATATTCCAACCTCTTTTATGATACGCTAAACCAACATATTAAAATACAATAAATGGCGGAGGTGAACATAGATGAAAATGAGAAATCAATATACTTGTCCGTTAGAATTAACCCATGATATAACACGAGGAAAATGGAAGCCTATGATTTTATGGCAACTTGCCAAAGGACCTGCATCTCTTTCACAACTTGTTAAAGATATTCAAGGAATTACTCAAAAAATGTTATTAGAGCATCTAAACGATTTAATGGAATTCAACATTATAGAAAAAACCTCTTTTGAAGGTTATCCATTAAAAGTAGAGTATCGTTTAAGCGAGAGAGGTAAAAAACTCTACGAAGCAGTAGAAATTATGCAAAATGTGGGCATTCAATTAATGCAGGAGCATGGAATGGAAGATTTCTTAAGAATGAGGGGATTCATTGAATAAAAAAGATACTTACGAAAAAGTGGGTACTGTTCGATAGTTTCAAAGCTCCGTATACTGTTTCTAGACAGCATTGAATCAGAAAGGAGTATATACTTAAATGAATAATTTACAGAATTCAGTTAACAGGCTGCTAGAACAGCAAAATACGGCATTCGTAGGCTCCATCGATCATGAGGGGTTTCCTCAAGTGAAGGCCATGCTTGCACCACGCGTAAGGGAGGGCTTTCATACTTTTTATTTTACAACGAATACGTCCTCTATGCGGGTAGCCCAATTCCGGAATGAACAAAGGGCAAGCATTTACTTTTGCGATCAAAAGCGTTTTGAAGGGGTAATGTTCAAGGGAACTATGGAAGTGTTAGAGGATCTGGCATCTAAGGAGTTAATCTGGCAAGATGGCGATACACTGTATTATCCACTTGGTGTAACGGATCCTGATTACTGTGTATTAAAATTTACCTGCTTGTCTGGAAGATACTATAACAATTTTTCTTCCAAAACCTTTGAAGTGTAATGGAGTAGAAAATTCTTGGTTTCACAATATGTTAGAAGCTATGAAGTCTGCACAAGCGTGTGGGCTTTTTTTAATGCTTCTTCCTATTGAACGTGAAGGATTGAGTGCGTAATGGTGATAGAAAAAACTTTTTTTGTTTTTTAAAAAATAAAATGAACTTTTCATGATCCCTGTTTGTATAGTAAGTGAAATACAAAATAGGGAGGTTATATTTTGGAACTTATTGTAAAGGATATTGTGAAAAAATTTAATGGTGTAAACGTATTGAACGGTGTTTCAGCTACATTTAAATGGGGCCACTGCTATTTATTGCTTGGCCAAAATGGAGCGGGGAAATCTACATTATCAAAGTGTATAGCAGGCGATCTAAAATCAGATAAGGGTACTATGCAAATCCAGGGTTCGTCCGTTAATGTACACGAGCAGGTAGCGCTGCAATATCAATTTTTTTCAAGCTATCAGCATCTTAAAATTCGTGAAGTGATTGCTCTTTTTACTACATTGACAAACAATAGGATTGATTTGGGTGAGCTATATGAAATATTAGGGTTACCAACGTATGATCATATTTTGTTGAAAAATGCGTCAGGCGGTCAGCGAAAAGCAGTATCCATCTTTCTTTCTTTTTTATTAAATAAACCAATCATTATATTAGATGAGCCATTTGCTGATTTAGATTTAACAAAGAAAAAGCAATTGATGTTTTACCTACAGCAGGAAATTAGTCAGCGTAATAAATTGCTCATTATTATTAGTCATGAGGTGGCAGGATTAGAGCCATTATTTGATTATGTTGTCATCTTGAAAGAGGGTAAAATCATTGAAAATGCTACACAAGATGAGCTCTATAATAAATATACTGACGCAAGATTGCCAGGAATTGAAGGTCTTTATTACGAAGCGACAGGTCAAATTTTAGGAGGAAAAGCAGGATGATCAAGCAAATTGCACGTATGTATATGTTGGAAAGTATTCGTAACCCAGGAATGGCTATTGGAAATTTGTTACCAGGATTTATGTTTATGATCGTATCATTTTTTGCTAAAACCGTGATGACTGAAGAATCATTTAATTTTTTGATTAAAGGTCAGTTTTTACCGATTTCTATAATAATGCTAATCTTTTTCTTTTCTTTTTCTAGTGCTACAATTTATTTAGCAGATATGAAAGCCAATAAAACCCTACAATGGGTGCAGCGTACAGGCATTAAGCCACACACTTACTATATAGGGATGGGAATTGGTGTCTTTACATTATTAAATCTATTTTTAGTGTTACTACTCACTGGTTATTCATTTATAATTGATATTTCTTTATCATCATTTCTGTTAGTTATTTTAATGAGTAATTTTGTATTAGTGGCAATGTATCCATTGAGCTTTATATTGGCAGGTCTATTCAAAAATGAAAAAGTGGCAACAAGTATGCTTGTACCGATTATGATGTTATTTATGTTTTCCATACAAATGTCAACGATGTTTTTAACATTAGCGAAAAAAAACCCCCAGGATTATTTTATTTTCTTAATCTGGAACCCGATGCTATATTTATTTGATAGCTTGCAAGTGTCTTTAAATTTAATAGGAGAAACTTGGCTTCCGCAATATCAGTATTTTATGATTTTAACAATTCTTAGCTTGGTTCTAGCAGCCATCGCTAAAAAAGTATATACCAGTAAGTAGGTGATTTAATGGGAATTGGATTTATTGTATCTTTAATTGTTATTGGCATTTGGTCGATTATTATTTCGGGAATTACAATCCAGATGAATAAAAAATATATTGTTCGCGAAAATGGAAAAATTAATTATAAAAAAACAACAATTTATTTACGTTGGAATGTATTTGATACGTTAACGCTCGTTTTAGCCATATATACAATACTTTGTATGCAGGCATTAAATATGCTTTTGTCTTTCTCACAAACAATCGAAAATCCATATGTGCAGTTTTTTACAAATCAATCGCAAGCATGGGTCATTGTAATAGTCGCAAACTTAGTTACACGTGTATCCATGACATTAAAGTCCATTAAGGCTCATTGGGGGGATGAGCTAGATGATGAGCAATGAGGAGTGGATGGAGGTCTATAAAAATGGCGGTATTGAGGGCTTTGAACAGCTCTATAGTTGTTTGTATGAGCCTCTATACTGCTTTTTATTTCGCTATACTCGTGAGGAGCAGCTAAGTATTGATATTGTACAAGATACCTTTGAGCGTTTACAATATATAAAGCAGGATTTTGATCAGCAAAAGGGAACGGTTAAAGCATTTTTATTTCAAATCGCTTATCGCTTAATGATCAATAAATTAAATCGACGTAAAAAGTGGCGCACACTCTTTCCGTTTTTAGTACCAACAGAAAGTCGTCGTCTATCGACTGATGAAAAATTAACGATACAAGAAGCCATACTTCAATTACCTGATAAGCAACGAGCTGTTATTTTGCTTGTGTATTATCATGATTTGCCACAGGAGGAAATTGCACAAATTTTGTCCATCCCACTTGGTACCGTTAAATCAAGATTACATAATGCGATAAAGGCTTTAAAGGAAGAGCTAAAGGAGGATTTCGATGCTTAAAAATGAATTTAACAAGGAGCAATGGCTAAAAGACAGCTTAGATCATGATAAAGTGGAGATTCCCAAGCAGCTAATCACATATAAGAAAAGTCGCTGGCAACGTTTTATCCAGTATTTAGCCTCTCCTACGAAAGATCCATTAGAACCTATTTGTTCATCCTCGGTCGGCTACACTTCTTTGAAACTATTGCCTATCGTCACAGCTGTATTTATTACAATTCTACAAATTTTGTTACAATAAAATGAATAACTCTTAAATATTTCACTGCCACAGTCATTAGATTGTGGTATTTTTAATGAATAGAGTACTATTTATTGTATTTTAGATTTATTTTGGGGGGGTGAATATCTTTGAAGGTTTTTAGAAATATTCCACAGCCAAACAAGATAAGAGGTCAGCTTCATAGAGCACTTATACTCATTACTTTTATCATTGGACTTTGTATATTTATTCCAACTCTTTTCATTGAGTTCCGACAAACCATTCAACATCAAAATGAAGAGATGGTAAATTATTTAAATGCTCAAACATATTTTTTTGAAAGCTGGTTAACAGAACGTTCCGGTGATATACATACTATTGCTAATTTAGACTTTGTAAAAGGTTATCATTATGAAAAGGCACAAGCTTTTTTTCAAGATTTTAAAGATAAAACAGATTTTGCGGACTTGATCTTCGTCAATAAAAAGGGCATTGTGCAATTTGATACAGTTACTGAGTTCTCAACAAATGGGACAGGTGTAAATGTACAAAATCGAGAGTATTTTCAAATTGCTAAAAAAACACAACAACCCTACATCACAGATATTTTAATCAGTAAGGTTACCAATCAGCCTATTGTTGCATTTGCCTCACCCATTTTAAATGAGCAGCAACAATTTAATGGAGTAGTTTTTGGAACCGTGAATGTCCAGACAATCAATCAGCTACTTCATGAATCAAGGGTCGGCTTTCTTGGACATGCCTATATTATGAATCAGGATGGCATGATGCTGACTGCATTAAATGTCGGAAAAAATGATAACTTATCTGAACAATTCAAAGTGGATGAGCATATTCTTAATTTCGCTGTCAATAATACTGCAAATGACCTTCATATTTATAAAGACATGAACAGGAAATGGGTGTTTGCGAAAAGTAAGTCGATCAATCAAGGGAAATGGTTTATTATTTCAGAAATTGGTTTATTCGATGCATTAAAGCCACTCATTATTCGATTTCTTCTCATAGCCATATGTATTGTCATAGGGTCATTCTTTACCATTAGAGTTATGCTACAGCTTTCAAAAAAAATTGAAGAACCCATTCAACAGCTTCTGACAGGTGTTGGAAAGGTACAGCAAGGAAATTATGAGTATCAAATAAATGAACAGCAGCTGGCGCCTTATGCACAGGAATTTCAGGAGCTTTGTTCATCCTTTAATGACATGAGCACCAAGGTCAGACAGGATACAATTTTATTGAAGGAATTATCGGTAACCTGTCAGCTGACAAAGCTCTATAACCGCCGTTACCTGATTGAGCAGGGAGAGCTTGTTTTTGAGAAATGTTTAGAAGATGAAAATGCTTGTTCATGTATAGCCATTGATATTGATTTTTTCAAAAAGGTTAATGATACTTTTGGACATTTAATTGGTGATGAAGTGTTAAAGCATGTGGCCAACATCATTTCTAATTCTGTGCGAAGAGTTGATCTAATTACAAGGTATGGGGGAGAGGAGTTTGTTATTTTATCACCAGATACATCAATAGAAAGTGCCATAAAAATTGCAGAAAGAGTTCGCGAAAATGTAGAAGCGAATCCATATACAAATGACCATTTAAAGATCAATGTAACGGTGAGTATTGGCATTGCAGAGTATGGTCAAATCAGCGATGCTTCAACATTTTATGAGCTACTTGATAAGGCTGATCAAGCTCTTTATATTGCCAAGGAAAGTGGTAGAAATCAGCTTAGAGTGTATGATAGCACAAATCAAGTAGATTCGAACTTAAATAGCTAAAAGGAGAATCTAGATGAAGGAGATTATATTAAATGAATTACAATAAATTGGAAATGATTATAAAATAAAGATTCTTTAGGAAGTATAATATTAAAGGTATGGTTAGTGCCTTTATAAAGTGGTTTGAGTGGGGGTTAGTTATGAACTAGCCCCACGTTTAGCCCCATTTTCGATAGCGCGCTCAAGGATGGGAAAACACTCACTGAGTGAAGTTTCACTTTATTGTTTTTGTACTAATTCAATAATTTGTTCTGCCATGTGCTCTGCTTGATTGATAACAGAGATTGGATCTGCTGCGAAGAAGTACTTCCCATCGAATGTAATCACTTTGTTATTTTTTACGACATCCAAATTACTCCATGTAAAAGTCGTTTCATATTCTTGATCATAATCTAAAATCCCCACATAATCCCCTACATAGTCACCTACAATTTCCCATGAAATACGTTGCTTCTGCCAATCTCCGTTACTATCTTCTATTAGTTTTTGAATAGATGTTGGTGCTGTAAGTTTTAATAAATCATACATCGCTTCACCGCCTGAGTTACCACTTGGAATCACCGCAATTTCTTTCTCTGTTAACGTAAATAGTGAGAATGTTATGCCTTCTGGGATTACGGCTTTAATTTTTTCTTCAGCTACCTTTGCACGTGCCATGTAATCTGCTATAAACTTCTTCGCATCCTCTTGGTGATTTAACATCTCGCCGATTGCTGTAATTTCTGCTTCCACGCTGTCGTAGCTAGCTGTACTGAACACAATCGTCGGTGCAATTTTTTCATATTGCTCTACATTTTTTTCGGCAAACGTAATAATTAAATCTGGTTTTAGACTAGTAGCTGTTTCTAAAGATACAGCATCTTCATTTCCAAGATCTACAATGTCCTGCCCTTGATAGTAATCTTTCTACAGATCTTATGTCCCAACAGAAACACTAGGAATACAGCTGATAAGTTTCTTATGAGTGCATCGATTGAGCCAATTTGTCTAGACAACAAATACGATCGTGAGTTTTCGCTTTTCTTCTATAGGAGAATGCGAAATTTTTGAATAAAAGGGAAATCAACCACAAGTTATGGTGAAGAACCTTAATATTAACTCTTCAAAATGTTATGATAAAACTTAAAAAAGCATTGAATTTTAACAACTTAAACTTTTATATAACTAAATATAATAAAATTGGAGTGATAGGATGGATTACGAATTAGTAAAAGAAAGAATAAAACTTATTACTTTTAGAATTAGAGAGATAGGCGGAGAAGTTCAGGAGGTCATTATTGATGAACCATCTTCTCTTGAACAAATACTTCAAACAGAAGAAAGCTTAGGGATTAAACTACCTATTAGTTTCAAGAAAGTTTTAACAGAATTCTCAGGAAATTTTAGCTTACGTTGGTTTTTACCTGACGATATGGAACAACCGAATGAATTTAGAGAATTTTTTTGTGGAACACCTCACTGGAGTTTGGAACTTCTCCCTCAATTTGAAGAAGACCGAAAAGGTTGGATAGACAATGTATTTCCGAACCCTGAAGACGAATATGATGTTGTGTGGCATAATAAATTAGCTTTTTGTGAAGTGGGAAATGGCGATTATTTTGCATTTGATATGAAAGATGATATTGATGCTCAGATAGTTTATCTTAGCCACGATGATGGAAAAGGACACGGATTTAAGATTGCAAATAATTTTATCGAATTCATTGAGAATTGGTCAAGAATAGGTTTTGTAGGGTGTGAGGATTGGCAGTGGCTACCTTTCACAACAAGTTCTATAAGCGGTATAAATCCAGATGGCGAAGCAGCAAAAAGCTTTAGGACTTGGTTGGGACTAGATATTTAATTATTTAAAAAAACATTGAATTTACTTCCAATGCTCTTTTTGGCTGTTAACTTGAATTTCTAGAAGTGTGGGTAAATGAATAATTTTTAATTAACAGGTCATACTAAAACGGATTTCACTTATGAAATCTATAATGATGAGGAGGATGGAAAATGAGTAGGTTTGAACAATTAGACCCCAAATCTCAAAAAATCCACCGCAACTGGTCAAGGATTAAGCATTCTAAATCTCAAGTAAATGGTGAAACGGAGATTACCCTCCATAACCGTCTCTTGAGAAGTGAAGCAAAGGCCCGTCAGTTTTAATCATGCTAGAAAAGTAAGTGTCATCAAGCCCAGAATTTATTCTGGGCTTTTTTATTTTGCAAGCTAAAATAGATCCAATTATTATTTTAACTTCAATTATTTTGTAATTAATTCGATATAAACTCTAACGAATTTAAAAGGGAGAGGGGGATTATGAGAAGGAAATTCACAAGCCTTAAAAAAAGATCAGGATGTTGTCACAATCGGAAAGGAAGCGCGTCGTTTATTCGATTCTCAAATTCAATTGCAAGAGGCACCAGAGGAGGTAGCTCAAAAAATAGCCTCTATGTTTAAGGATGGAGGGAAATTAAACTACATAGAAAGTGAGGAGCAGCTGGCTATTCGTGCGGAACAGCAGGCGCGATTGGATGAGGAAATTGAACATAATGTTCTTGCCATCATTATCCCGCATATTCAAACAAACGAGAAACTTGTCAATAGCTTAAAAGGTGCAAGTCAGCAAGCACTCGATGCTACATATTCAACAATATCTCAAAACCTCTTAGTGCACAATGTTGGCAATATGACGGAAGAACAGCGTCAAGCCATGATTTCACTTGGTTTAGAAAAAGCGCAATTTATTGCAGATAACTACTTAGAGGGAAAACAGGTAAAAGATTTTATGGAGGCTATGACAACAATTGCAAAATTTGCAGTCAATGGCATGAAAAATGACAATGGTACTGTTTCATATGCCATTGAAAAGGGTCCATTAGTACATGCACAGGATGATTATATCCATATAGATGATTTAGTAAAAGAGGCGTACCCTGAAAAATGGCAGAGCTTTAAAGATAAAATAGTAGCTGCTACTGAAAAACAGGATAAAGATGCCCTTGTGGAAGCATTCAAGGAATATAATCAACTGGTTAAATCGATTTATACAAACCAACCACATCTTGTGCAATAAAAATAGAAAATTATGGTAATTGGCAAGAGGACATTAAAAATACAGAGGTTTCCAAGCAATTTAATCAATTAGATAAAACCTCGCTTTCTAATTTTATGGAGGATATCAAGACAACAAATGCTTGGTTATCCAATGAGTTTTTAGCAAAGGATTTAAAATTTCCAAAGATATCTGACTAGAAATCATTAAAAGCATTTAGTCTCCATTATGTCCATATAAGGAGACTATTTGTACTGCCATGAAGGGAGAGACTAAATGGAACAAATCAAAATTAGAGTCGCCACTGAAGAGGATGTTGAAAATATGCTGGCAATACAGAGTGAAGTTTTAGTAGAAGAAGATTATCTAATCACTACGTTTGAGGAATTTCAGCAAACAATTGGAGAGCAAAAAAATTGGATACAAGCAAAATTAACAAATGAACGAGAATTAATCTTAATTGCACAATATCAAGAAAAAATAGTTGGTTGGCTTGTGTTTCAATCACCAAATCGAAAAAGATTAGCTCATACAGGTTCCTTTGGCATGATGATATTAAAAGAATATCGTGGGTTGGGGATTGGAAAACGTTTGCTTGAGAAGCTACTAAAGTGGGCAGAGCTCAATCCATATATTGAAAAGATTAGTCTTGGCGTATTTTCAACAAATGAAAGTGCCATTGCTCTATATAAAAAGATGGGATTTGTGGAGGAAGGAAGAAAAATCAATGAAATTAGGTTACATGATAAGAAATATATTGATGATATTTTAATGTATAAGATGGTTTGATTTCATTAAAATAGCTAATCAAATTCTAGGTATTAGATTTTTATAAACACAAATATACCCATTTTCAACTGGCATTGTTATTTGATTATCCTTCATTTCAACATGATCACTTGACCATCTTCATTTAGCTTAGTTACAACATTTCAAAATTCTTCTTTAGATAAAGTTAAATGTTTTCTTATATTATAATATTGTTTAAGGATAATTAAAAAGGAGAGAAAGCGATGAGTATTCCAATTCCAACCTATTTACAGCAATTTGCAAAAAATGCTCAACAACTGGGCGATATTGAATCACAATTCCAGCTTTGTTCTAGCACTGGCAATCAACAATTTGAAATTTGGTATTATGGTGATTTGTTGTCGCTTGAGGGGGAGGTAATGCCTTTCATTACAGGCTCAACCTTTAAAATCGTCGCAAAGGACCCATTAACTGCAGAGGAAATTTTACTGTTTGATGGAACCATGCATGGCTATAATGCGCTGTTTTGTGATGAATATACAGAAGAGCAACGTGTTAGCCGTTCACTTCAAAAATATAACATGCTCGCAACAGAGATTGTGTTATCATTTTTTTATAATATTGATTACGATGAAGAAATGGACGACTATGAGGTAGATGACCAAGGTTATGTACAATTAATGAGCGGAGAAACAGCAGACTGGGAAACAATAAAAAGAAATGGCTATGATGCATTTGCTTTTTACTTCCAAACAGAAGATGGGACTCTGTTAGCATTTGCACAGGAAGAATTAGCATAGCCTACAATTTAAAAACGAGTAGACACTCCAATATAGCAATCTCCTTACTCGACCGATTTAAAAGAAATTTTAAATAAAGAGGAGGTTGATAGCTATATAGATCTTTCATATAAGTTGATGGAGGAAGGTGATATGGTTACTCACCCCATTGATGGTTATCCAGTTACCATTCAAGGCGATATGTATTTGGAATGTCAACTTGTAACAAATGGCTTATATTGTGGCGACTCATCAAGTTACGATGACCCGCGCAGACAGGAATTAGAGGTTGGGTGACTGATTGGCGATTATTGCAACAAATTGTTTCTGAGGATGAGCTCGGGTTTGAGAAAGTGGTAGATTGTATTTTTGAATACGTGAGGAACATTATAAAAATAAACAATTTGAGAAGGCATGGGCTGTTTTACAATGCTTTTGAGAATAATATAGTTTAATTTCATGAGGAGGAAATATAAACAATATGAAAATACTTAATTTCACACAAGAGTTTGCCAATCAAATTATAAATTATGATTCAGTAGACGCTTTCTATAAGAGAATAATGAGAACTGTAGAACCAACGAGTATTGGCTTTATGTATATAGAGCCGGGCGGTGTCGTTGGAATGCATGAGGCCCCTGTACCACAGTTATTTATAGTCATTCAGGGGGAAGGATGGGTTTGTGGAGCAGATAAGGAGAAGGTATTTTTAAAAACAGGAGAGGGTGTTCTTTGGCAAACAGGACAAGCACATGAATCTGGAAGTGACACGGGATTAACAGCACTTGTCCTCGAATCTAAGCAACTTAATCTTACATAGTCACGAATTGAACGGAGTAGCTTTTTTCTCTACACATACACTAAGTGTGATTTCTGAAAGCATATGGATACCCTGCTGTAGTAGCGCTGAACCAATATCTTTACCCTGTGTTTCAGGAAGTACATAGATTGCCAATAGCTCAGCTTCGTCATTCTTACCATTTGAAAAATTAGCAAAGCCTACAATTGATTCTTCTAGTTCAGCAAAAAAAACGGACTGCTTTCTAGACGTTCTTTCAAGCGTGCTCTGCTATAAGAAACCTGTAGAAAACGGTCCTGAACGTCGAGAAGGGCACTGAAAAACTAAAAAAATTCACTTTTTTATATTAGAAATTTGTCTTTTGTTAGATTTGAAAACTTAAAAAAGTCGATTTGCATCACAATTTTTGTGGCAAATCGACTTTTTCAGTGCCCTCAACGTCAAGTGGGATGATATTTTCGTTATATATGATGCCAGCTTCTCGTGGCAATTTCTTGCACGAAAAAGATGTCATTCTATTGCATCTGTCGTATAATTAATGTCAACACTTTTCACCTACAATTCCAATTTTTCTATTTATTGTAACATTAAATCATACGAGAGGAGATGTCTTCATGCAGGTTGTTGAAAAAGCATTTGGCTATATTACGAGAGAGCATGAGAGGCAGTTACAGGTGCTAGTATTTGAGCAAAATACAGAAGGAGCAGGCATCCAAATTCCGAAAGGCACAATAGAGGAAGGGGAAACCCAGCTAGAGGCTGTAACTCGAGAGATGTTTGAGGAGACAGGCTTATCGCATTTAACAGTTAAGGGGTTAATTGCTGAAGATTATTTTAATCATTATTCAGGAACTTTACAAAAACGCTATTTTTATCATCTAATGACAAATGAAAAACGAGATACATGGCAGCATCATCCGACAGGCTTAAATGAAACAGGTTTTATATTCTCCTTTTATTGGATAACGGATGAGCAGGAAGTGACACTAGCAAAAGGGCATGGAGATTATTTGTATCGAGTAATGGCCCGTGTTAATCATTAAGTGTATTCCCGTTATAGAAGAATCATTTGTAGAAAACCGAAAACCAGCGAGAGACGAAGTCCGCTAGTTTTCAGCTTTAGTATTAGAAATGATCGTTGGAAAATTTAGGGGCAGCTAAAGTTTGAAAAAGTAAACCGCAACTATTTAATAAAACGATTTCATTGCCTATTTCTCCTAAATATCTTTGCACGCCTGAATGTTGAATCCCGAGCGGAAGCAGTTGCTATGGCAAAAGAGTGAAGCAAATAAAACAACCGCGTTTTTAGTTATGAGACGCGGTTGTTCTGTGTGCTAGTTTTTAAGCCTTTTCGGCAATTTCTAATGCTTGTGTGAAATCAGCGATCAGATCGTCAACATGCTCTAGTCCTACTGAGAAGCGTAATAGTCCATCAGTAATACCACGTTTTGCACGTTCCTCTGGCTCCATCGCTGCATGACTCATTTTAGCAGGATAGGATAAAATTGATTCAACACCACCAAGAGAAACAGCGAAAACAGGAATTTTCATTGCTTCTACAAGAGCTTTTGCTGCTTTGTAGCTTGGCAGGCGGAAAGATAGAACGGCGCCTGCGCTTGTGCACTGACTACGATGAATATCATAGCCGGGATGGGATTCAAGCCCAGGGTAATATACTTGCTCCACAAGAGAGTTCGCAGATAAAAATTCTGCAATTTTTTGTGCAGATTCAGCTGAGCGACTAAAGCGTACATCAGTTGTCTTTATATTTTGCAATAATGTAAAGGAATCCTGTATACCTAGAATATTGCCAAATGAATTTTGGATAAAGTAAAGGTCTTGTCCAAGCTTTTCATCGGCTGTAACAGTCAATCCTGCAATAATATCAGAGTGTCCAGATAAAAACTTTGTAGCACTATGGATGACAACATCAACACCTAGTTCAAGTGGGCGTTGGTGTAAAGGTGTCATAAATGTATTGTCTAAAAATGTTAAACAATTATGCTGTTTGGCTAAGGTAACTACACCTCGAATATCTGTAATGCCAAGAGTTGGATTCGATGGTGTTTCCATATATAGCAATTTAGTTGTAGGTGTGATAGCCGCTTCAACTGCTGCTAAATCTGTGAAATCAACAAAAGTATGCGTGATGCCAAAACGAGGTAATACTTTTGTAACAAAACGGTATGTTCCGCCATAAACATCTTCAGTCATTACAATATGATCACCCTGAGATAATAGCATCAAGGCCGCGGACACAGCGGCAATCCCAGAAGAAAATGCATGTGCACGTACTCCGCCTTCAAGTTCTGCAACTGCTTTTTCTAATGCATCTCTTGTAGGGTTACCTGAACGAGCATAATCATATTCACCAAACTCATCAATACTCTCCTGATGAAACGTCGATGATAAATACATAGGCACATTAACTGCACCTTTTTTATTAGCGTAGCCGTCACGAACACCTGCGTGAATTAGGCTTGTTTCAATACGTTGCTTCATATCTATGCCTCTTTTCTAAGGATATCGAATACTTGTTTTAAGTCAGCAATTAAATCATCAGCCTCTTCAATTCCAACTGAGAAGCGTAGTAATTGATCACATACGCCACGTTCAATACGTTCCTCATATGGCATATCTGCATGTGTTTGAGTAGCAGGATACGTAATAAAGCTTTCAACACCGCCAAGGCTCTCAGCGAACGTAATTAATTTTAAGTTACGAAGGAATGGATCAATCCAGTCAGCCTCCTGTAAACGGAAGGACAGCATACCACCTTTTCCTGTATATAATACGTCTGTTACAAGCTCTTCCTCCTCTAAATAGGCTGCAATAGCTTTAGCATTTGCATCATGCTGCTTTAGACGAAGATGCATTGTTTTTAAGCCGCGAATAAGTAACCAAGCATCCATTGCCCCTAATACCATTCCGCTGCCATTATGAAGAAAGGCAATACGTTCTGCTAGTTCAGCGCCTTTTGCAACAACTAAACCTGCTAAGACATCATTATGACCACCAATATACTTAGTAGCCGAATGAATAACAATATCTGCACCTAATTCGATTGGGCGTTGGAAATATGGCGTATAGAATGTGTTATCAACAATTAACCATGCACCATGCTTGTGGGCTAATTCCGCGTATGTTTGCAAATCAAATTCCTGCATAAGTGGGTTTGTCGGAGTTTCAATAAAAAGGGCACGCGTATTGTCATTGATTAAAGCTTCAACCTGTTCAACGGTTTCAAATTTTGAGTAAATAGGCTTAATATTATATGTCTCTTCGAAGAAATTAAAAAGTCGATATGTACCTCCATATAAATCATCAGGCACGACTAATTCATCACCAGGCTTAAATAATGATAGAATTAGCTGAATGGCTGCCATACCTGAGCTACAGGCAAAGCCCATGTCCCCACCCTCTAAATCTGCAATTCCTTCCTCTAGTAAGGTACGGGTAGGATTTTTTGTACGTGTATAGTCAAAACCAGTGGATTCTCCAATCCCTGTATGCTTGTACGCTGTTGATAGATGGATCGGTGGGCTGACAGCGCCTGTTCTTGGATCACTTAAATTGCCAAGCTGTACAAGTTTTGTTTCAATACTTCTGTTGATTGTCATATCGTCACTCTTTTCTTCATCATAGTCATGGAAAGAGTCAAATTTTCTCTTTATCCATATTCTCAATAATTGTTACCAATTTAACATGTATAGTAAAGAAGAACAAGATGATTTCAGAAAATTAGCTAGATTATTTAAGGTAAATCGCCTAGGAATAGTAGGAGATGATAGAAGGAGGAGTATCCTAGAGTAATAGGTGGAACAGGAATGCTAAAAATGTGTCCCTATTGCTAGTAAGGCAAGGGATTATATTTCCGTCTGGTATTTAAATCATGACACTTTACTCAAAAAGCTTCCATAATTGTTGTTTTAAAAATAAAAGAATCTGCCTGCTTCCTAATAGGAAATGCGACAGATTCTTTTAGAAATATTATGCTTGTTCTTTTTTTAATAAATCTCGAATTTCCTTCAGCAGCTCTTCCTTCGTATCTAATTCAGGTGCTGGTTCTTCCACAATTGCTTCTTCTTTTTTACGAGAAAACTTGGTCATAATTCGTAATGCCATAAAAATTGCGAAGGCAATTATTAAAAAGTCAATAATCGACTGTAAAAACTCACCCAATTTAACGGAGGCATCTCCAGAGCCATAAACAAAGCTTTCTGTTAGATCGATACCACCAGTTAAAATTCCGACTAATGGCATAATAATATTTGCAACTAAGGAGGTAACAATTTTACCGAAAGCACCACCAATTACTACTGCTACAGCAAGATCGACAATATTGCCTTTCATAGCAAACTCTTTAAAGTCTTTCCACAAAATAAATTCCTCCTATAATTATCCATACAAAATAATCAAAATATATTTTACTATATTTATCCCGATCTTTTCAACTGTTAAAATAGTGGAAATTATATATTTGAAAAACCTACTACAAAAAACGACAAATTTGGTAATATAGAAAGAGAAAAATTAATTAGGTGTGAATTATGAAAAACATGAAGAAAAAACCATTATCAACATCCGTTCAATTGGGAATGATAGCACTATTAGTACCAATAGCAATAACCATTTTTGTCCTTGCTTTTTTTGCTTGGAAGGAGCTTCAAACACTACCGATATTCGAGAAAATTGCTCAACAACGGGCAATAGAAGAAATTCAACAAAATTTTGATATGAAAATTCCTGAACAATTTATTCCAATTTATGTAGCAGCAGAGGAGCGATATGGTGTGCCATGGACTTTACTAGCAGCCCATCATCGAATTGAAACTCGCTTTTCCTCCATGAAATCCCTTGTTTCACCAGCAGGGGCTGAAGGTCACATGCAATTTATGCCTTGTACATTCGTGGGCTGGAAACATCCTTCCTGTTCAGGCTTAGGGAAAGGAAATATTTCAAAAACAGAACTAATGAGTCCAGAAGCCATAAAGAAATACGGTGGATATGGTATTGATGCTAATGGTGATGGAATTGCTGATCCATATGATATTGAGGATGCTGTTTATAGTGCGGCAAACTATTTATCAAAATACGGTGCAGCAGATGGAGATGTAAAACAGGCTGTTTTTCAGTACAATCATAGTGATGAATACGTTGAAAAGGTGTTACATTATTTCAATTTATATAATGATTATCATGATGAGTTGAAACAAGCAATGCTGTTAAATGACAAAAAGTAAAGAGCCACCAAAATTGATGGCTCTTTCCAACATATTTAGGTTGCTTTACGCATACTCTTTAAAATAATGCTTACGATGAAGATAAGCACAATCGCACCAATTAATGCTGGGAATACGTAAAAATCACTAACTCTCCAACCCCAGTTGCCCAGAACCATACTACCAACCCATGAACCGACAATCCCCGCAACGATATTTCCAATGATGCCGCCAGGTACATCTTTTCCTAAAATGACGCCAGCTAACCAACCTAAAATACCGCCGATGATTAAATACCAAATGAAGCTAATCATTTTCTTCATCTCCTTAAAATTAAGATATAATGGCGATTACTTAGTTATACCCTGAAAAGGGCATATTAAACGCACCTAGCTTCTATGGTTTTTATTACAAATCCATGATATGGCTTTTATTTTTGAATTACTGTTGCACCTAATGTATGTTCAAAATGACGTAATGCCCATTCATGACCTGCAGTATCAAAACTTGCAACACCACGTGCATAAACAACTGTGGAAATACCCAAATTATAAGCATCGACAGCTGTATGTAATACGCAAATATCCGTACATACACCAACTAAATGAATTTCTTCGATGCCACGTTCTTTCAATAATATGGATAAATTGGTGCCTGCAAATGCACTATAACGTGTTTTATCAAGCCATAATACCTTATCTTTGTAAAGATTATACATTTCACCTGTTTGCCCATATAAATGGCGTCCCTTTGTGCCACGAATATTGTGTGGAGGAAATAGCTTTGTTTCAGGATGAAAGCTATCATTTTCCTCATGTAAATCATTGGCAAAAACAACGAATTCTTGATCAGCAATAAATTGTTCAATTAAGGAAGCTATTTTTTCGTCTAATGCTTGACCGGGTTCACCACATGTTAGTTTTCCGTCAGAGGCTACAAAATCATACGTATAATCGATAACTAATAACGCTTTTTTCAATTTTTCCACTCTCCTAATAGGTATAATTTCACTTTTATCATGCCATATTTGGGCCTGATTGTCAGAAAAATGATTATATTTTAATATTAAGAATAGTTTGAAAATTGGTTTTCGAGTGAGTATAATATGAAAAAAGGAGAGTGTTATTTATGGATATTACAATTATGAAGCGTTTAAATCGACAAGGTTTACTTATTGCAGGTTTACATTTAGTTGTGATGCTAAATATAGCAGCAGATTTTATTTTCGCCTCTTAAGCTAATAATAATAATATAGAAAGGTGAGTTTAATGCTTGTCGAAAACTAAAGCAACCGTGATGGCTATTCTGATGATATGTCCACGGTTGTTTTTTGTTGTCTTGAACTATTATATGAAAAACTTTTGAAATCGTGATATGAAAAGGAATTTTTTAGACAATTAACAAATACATAGTACATGTAAAGGAGTGATTGGATGACAACAAGATTTGACCAAGCTTTTCAAGAAATAGAGCGGCCATTTGCTTGGATAGATTTTGATGCTTTAGATAAAAATATTGCAACTGTTCGCAATGATTGCGGAGAAAAAAATATCCGAATTGCTACAAAATCGATTCGCTCTGTAGAGATACTACGTTATATACATGATAACCTTCCAAATAGTATTGGATATATGACGTTTACAGCTGCTGAGACTCTTTTCTTATTGCAGCAGCATTTTGACGATGTATTACTTGGCTATCCAGTAATGGAAGAAGACTCAGTACGACAGTTATTACACTTCGTAAAAGCAGGAAAAACGGTCACTTTTATGGTGGATAAGCAGGAGCATGTGACATTTTTAGCTGGGCTAGGACAAGAGCTTGGCGTTCGTGTGCAGGTATGTATAGATATTAATGTGTCCAATGATTTTAAATTTCTTTATTTCGGTACAAAACGTTCTTCACTTTATTCATTAGAGTCATTAACACCGTTTTTGAAATTTATAGAACAACAGCCATATATCGAGATAGTGGGGGCTATGGGCTATGAGGCACAAATTGCTGGAGTGGGCAATCGCCCTGCAAATGCTATAAAAGGAAGAATAATAGACGCTATGCAGCAACAAGCTAAAAAACAAGTTACTCAGTTCCGCCGATTAGCCATTGCTCATATAAAGGCGTATTTTCCTAAAGTGCGCTTTATCAATGGTGGCGGTTCAGGAAGTATGGCGTATACTGCTCAGCAGAGAGAAGTAACGGAAATAACAGTGGGCTCAGCATTTTATGCACCAGCACTGTTTGATCAGTTCACACATTTACAACTTGAAAAGGCAGCTGGATTTGCTTTAAGAGTAACGAGGAAGCCAGAAGAAAATATTGTTGTTTGTCATGGAGGAGGATACACTGCCTCTGGAGCAATCGGTGCTGATCGTTTACCGGTATTCTACGAGCCTGCCTTTTATTCATATCTTAGCTTAGAAGGAGCAGGGGAAGTTCAGTCACCGATTAAGGTAAAGCATAAAAAAATTAGAGTAGGTGATACATTGTATTTTCGACATGCAAAGGCAGGAGAGCTTTGTGAACGGTTTCAAAAGCTGCATGGTATACGAGGGGACGAATATACAGGGGCTTATAATACTTATAGGGGGGATGGACAATGTTTTCTTTAGAGAAATGGAAAAATGGTGAAAAATGGACAAATTGGGCTGGCAATGTAATCTCTTATCCAGGCGAGATGTATTTGCCCCAATCGATTGAGGATATAGTCAATATAGTGAAGCAAGCACGTGAATCGGGAAAAACAATTCGTGTCACAGGTGCGGCTCACTCCTTTAGTGCTGTAGCTATGCCTGAGCATATCGCACTTTCTTTACATAATATGCGTGGGCTTATAGCTGTAAATGAGGAAAAGCAAGAGGCAACTCTATGGGCTGGAACCTATTTATATGAAATAGGACCTTTGCTTGCAAAACATGGCTTTGCTCTTAGTAATATGGGAGATATTCAGGAGCAATCCATTGCAGGAGCTGTGTCAACAGGTACACATGGAACAGGGGTAACACTAGGCTCGTTATCTTCAACAGTAACAAAATGGGGGTTTATTGACGGTACTGGGACTTATCTAGAGCATACTAGAGGCTTGGATGATTTATCTGAAGCTTTACATGTATCACTTGGTATGCTTGGTGTGCTTGTGAAGGTGACCATTAAAGTAATACCTCTTTATGGCTTACATTATGTAGGAACAAGGGATAAGCTGACAAACGGACTGACAAACTTTGCAGAGGATATTCGACAGCATCGTCATGTGGAATGGTTTTATTTTCCTGGAAGTGAAACCATACAGGTTAAACGCATGAATGTGGTAGACCCAGTTTATCAGAGTGATTGGAGCAAGAGAATTGAAACAATGAAACTTCAAATAGTAGAAAACGGTGCTTTTTTTGCAATGTCTGAGCTTTGTAAATGGAAACCTTCGTTAAGTGGTGCTATGAGTAAAATAGCTGCAGCAAATGTTGTAGAAGGGGAGAAAACAGGTATTAGTTATGAAATTTATCCATCCCCAAGAAGCGTAAGATTCCAAGAGAGTGAATATGCTATTCCATTAATATATTTCGAAGCCTGTATGGAGGAGATACATGCAACTTTCAAAAAGGGGCATTTTAATGTTCATTTTCCATTAGAATGTAGAACTACAGCGGGGGAAGCGGGTTATTTAAGTCCTACACAGGGACAAGAATCAGCCTTTATTGCTTTTCATATGTATAAAGGAATGCCTGAAGGACCTTATTTTGAATGGGTTCATACGATGATGAAGAAATATAGGGGACGTCCACATTGGGGAAAACAAAACCATTTAACAGCTCAATATGTGTACGAACTATATCCAGATATCGAGAAGTTTTTAGCGATCCGTCGTCAGTATGATCCAGATAATGTGTTTTTTACTGGTTATTTAAGTAAATTATTTACATTATAGACGTTGTTTTATACTGTAGTTTTCCACTCATCTTTAAATGAATTAGGGAATCTGCACGAAGATAATTTATGAAAAATTTAAATTTGAACGAAATGTCAAAAAATTTATCAAAACGAGATAAAAGTGATGCTTAATCAGCATGAAAACGATTTCAAATTTGACGAATAATTTAAATTGTTTAAACAATTCAAAAAATACTGTTGACGAGACCTTTTTTTCGTACTATGATAACAACAATTTAACACGTTCGTTATAGCAGTTAGCTGTCTTTTCAGGCAGATAACATATAGACAAAAACAAAATAGACAGAACATTTTGTATATAGCAACGAACATAGCAATAAATGAGGGGCGTTTAAAATGAGAAGTGACATGATAAAAGTAGGCGTAGATCGTGCGCCGCATCGAAGCCTTTTATATGCAACAGGCAAAGTAAAAGCAAAAGATTTAGGCAAGCCATTTATTGGGGTTTGTAATTCTTACATTGACATTATACCAGGTCACGTTCATTTACGTACATTTGCTGATGTTGTCAAAGAAGCCATTATTGAAGCAGGAGGAATTCCATTCGAGTTTAATACTATCGGTGTAGATGATGGAATTGCGATGGGGCATATTGGTATGCGTTATTCCTTACCGAGCCGTGAAATTATCGCAGACTCTGCGGAAACTGTAATTAATGCACACTGGTTTGATGGAGTATTCTACATTCCAAACTGTGACAAAATTACACCGGGGATGCTAATGGCAGCAGTTCGTACTAACGTACCATCAATTTTCGTTTCTGGTGGTCCAATGGAGGCTGGTACTTCTGCATCAGGCAAGCAACTATCATTAACTTCTGTATTTGAAGGGGTAGGGGCACATAAATCAGGGAAAATGTCAGCTGAAGAGCTATTAGATATTGAAAATAACGCATGTCCAACATGTGGCTCATGCTCAGGAATGTTCACAGCAAACTCTATGAACTGCTTAATGGAAATGTTAGGTGTAGCTTTACCAGGTAATGGTACAATCGTTGCTACATCTGAAGAACGCCATCTGCTTATAAAAGAGGCGGCTAAACAGCTAGTTCGTATGATTAAAGAAGATGTTAAGCCTCGTGACATTATTACAAAAGAGGCAATTGATGATGCATTTGCACTGGATATGGCGATGGGTGGATCAACAAACACGGTCCTTCATACGTTAGCCATTGCTAATGAGGCTGAAATCGATTATAACATTGAAGATATTAATAAAGTGGCAGAACGTGTTCCATATCTAGCAAAAATTATGCCAGCTTCAGATCTTTCAATGGATGATATTAATAAAGCAGGTGGCGTTAGTGCCATTATTAATGAATTAGTATCTATTCCGGGAGCTATTCATCCGGATCGTCCAACAGTTGCTGGTGTAACTATGGGAGAACTTGTAAAGGATTATCACATCACAAATGATCAAGTTATCCGCACAAAAGACAATCCATATAGCCCAGTCGGTGGCTTATCAGTTTTATTTGGTAATATCGCACCAGAAGGCTCTGTTATTAAAGTAGGAGCTGTAGACCCTTCTATTCAGGTATTCAGAGGCGAAGCAATCGTCTTTGATTCACAGGAAGCGGCACAAGAAAATATTGATAATGGAATAGTGAAAGAGGGCCATGTAGTCGTCATTCGCTACGAAGGACCTAAAGGTGGCCCAGGGATGCCTGAAATGCTCGCACCAACATCTGCGATTCAAGGTCGAGGTCTTGGCACAAAGGTTGCATTAATTACAGATGGACGTTTCTCAGGTGCATCTCGCGGTATTTCAATTGGACATATTTCACCAGAAGCAGCAGAAGGTGGTCCAATCGCATTAGTTGAAAACGGTGATATCATCACAATTGATCTACCAAATCGTACAATTAATTTAGAAGTTTCAGATGAAGTTTTAGCTGAACGTCGTGCAAAACTACCAGTATTTGAACCAAAAATTAAACGTGGTTGGCTTGCAAGATATTCGAAATTAGTAACAAACGCTTCTACAGGTGGCGTGATGAAAATTTAACAATTTGATATGTTAAAACGTTGATGAGGTTAAAGGTTCTAGAGCCTTGTATCTACCAGAGAGCCGGTCGTGCTGGAAGCCGGCGATACAACTAGATCCGACATCCCCTCGGAGTGAGCTATTAAACGCAGTTGCCATTAGATAGCTCCGGGCATAATCGAAAGTGCTCGTTATTAATGAATAAATGTTTTATGACGCCGTATTGGATGCGATGATTTCGCATTGGTCCATAAATGCTTTCATTTATTCACGAGGTAGCAAGTTTTTTGCTATAAAAAAGGGTGGTACCATGGAAAGTCTTTTTCATCCCTACGTAAGGTAGTTCTTTGCGTGTGGAGAAAAAGGCTTTTTATTATTTTTGTCGACGTTTCAGAAGATCTCTTACTTTTTTAGGAGATCTTCAGCCAGTTATACTTCACTGATGCGCATCGCTAATGTGAAATTGAATGAATTAAGAAGAAGGAGGCATATTTGATGAGTGCGAATGTTTCAATCAATGAAAAAGAAGAATTAGCAACAACAGCAAAGGCTGAACAAACCTATCAAGCGAAAGATGGTGCTGACGTATTAGTGCAAGCATTGCATGATCAAGGTGTCGAAATTATTTTCGGTTATCCAGGTGGAGCTGTTCTACAAATTTATGATGCAATGTATAAAAATCCAATTCGTCATATTTTAACTAGACATGAACAAGGTGCAATCCATGCAGCAGAGGGATATGCACGGGTTTCCAATAAACCAGGTGTTGTCATTGCCACTAGTGGACCAGGAGCAACAAATCTAGTAACAGGTATTGCTGATGCCATGATTGACTCGATTCCGTTAGTTGTTTTTACAGGTCAAGTGGCCACATCTGTCATTGGTACAGATGCATTCCAAGAAGCTGATATCATGGGAATTACAACGCCAATTACAAAGCATAACTACCAGGTACAGGATGTCAACGATATTCCGCGTATTGTACAAGAGGCTTTCCATATCGCAAACACAGGCAGAAAAGGTCCTGTAGTAGTGGATTTCCCAAAAAACGTGTCTCAAATGCTGTTTGATGTGGAAAATCCTCCACAAGCTCCAAATGAAATTTATTTACCAGGTTATCAACCAACCTATAAGCCGAACTATTTACAAATACAAAAAGCGATTCAGGCAATTTCATTAGCAAAGAATCCCCTTATTTTAGCTGGTGCTGGCGTTCTCTTTGCGGATGCACGTGAAGAATTAACAACATTTGCTGAAAAATACCGTATTCCAGTAACAAACACGCTTTTAGGGCTTGGCTCCATTCATGGAGAACATGAATTATTTATCGGAATGGCTGGTATGCATGGTACTGTTACTGCGAATACAGCTATTACAAAATCTGATTTATTAATAAATATCGGCGCCCGTTTTGATGATCGCCTAACTGGGAATTTAGCAACATTTGCACCAAATGCAACAATCATACACATTGATATTGATCCAGCAGAAATCGGGAAAAATGTACCAACTGATATTCCAATTGTGGCAGATGCAAAAGAAGCATTAAAAGCATTGTTGAAAAAGGATTTTGAGGGTCCTGATACAGCAGAATGGTTGGCATACTTAAGAAATAATGCCAATGAATACCCTCTGTGGTATTGTAAAGATTCTGAAGAAAAGGAAGTTTTACCACAGGAAGCATTAGAGCTTGTGCATAAAATTACAGAAGGCGATGCAATTGTTACAACGGATGTTGGGCAGCATCAAATGTGGGCTGCACAATATTATCGCTTAAATAATGATCATGGATGGGTAACGTCTGGTGGACTTGGTACGATGGGCTTCGGCTTCCCAGCTGCAATTGGAGCCCAGTTTGCGAAGCCAGACAAAAAGGTTGTTTCTATTGTAGGGGATGCAGGATTTCAAATGACTGCACAAGAGCTATCCCTACTAAAAGAATTCAACCTACCAGTAAAAGTGGTTATTTTAAATAACAGCTGTCTTGGAATGGTACGCCAATGGCAACAAACATTCTATGAGGAGCGCTATTCATCTTCATTAATGCCAATCCAACCAGACTTTGTTAAATTAGCTGATGCATATGGTATTAAGGGCTATCGTATTAACACAATCGATGAAGCAGAAAGCATTTTCCGTGAGGCCCTTCTTTCAGATGATCCAGTATTGATTGATTGTCGTGTTAAACAGCTTGAATGTGTTTATCCTATGGTAGCACCTGGTAAAGGCTTGCACGAAATGATTGGGGTGAAAAAGAATTGAAACGAGTAATTACAGTAACAGTGATTAACCAAAGTGGCGTATTAAACCGTGTAACAGGCTTGCTGATGAAACGTCAATTCAATATTGAATCCATTACAGTTGGTCATACAGAGCAGCCTAACTTCTCAAAAATGACATTTGTTGTACATGTAGAAGATGAGAGTAAGATTGAACAGTTGGTGAAGCAGTTATCAAAACAAATTGATGTATTAAAGGTCAATGATATAACAGATAAATCAATCGTGTTACGTGAGTTAGCGCTTGTCAAAGTTATTTCACCACCAAATTTACGACTGGAAATGAATTCAATTGTTGAACCATTCCGTCCACAAATTATTGATACAGCGAAAAACGTTGTCACATATCAAGTTGTAGGACATCCAGAAAAGATTGATGCCTTTATAGAGCTCATTCGACCATATGGTATTAAAGAATTAACACGCACAGGAGCAACTGCCTCTGTTCGAGAAACACAAAAAATTTCAAATCCACAGCTCTCTATTTTAAAATAGTTTGCATATAAAATTGATCGCTTTAGATGCATAGAACAATCCAGTACTGTGCATTTAAAGTCAAAATTTAAACCCACAATTTAGGAGGAAACAAACAATGACTACTATGTACTATGAACAAAACATCAACGAGGAAGTATTAAAAGGAAAAAAAATCGCAATTATCGGATACGGCTCACAAGGACATGCACACGCTCTTAACCTAAAAGAATCAGGTTTTGATGTAGTAGTAGGTGTTCGTCCAGGTGGATCTTTCGATGCAGCTAAGGCTGATGGATTAGACGTTAAAACTGTTGCAGAGGCAGCACAAGAAGCAGATGTTATCCAAATCTTACTTCCAGATGAGCGCCAAAAAGCTGTCTATGAGGCTGAAATTGCTCCACATCTTGAAGCGGGTAAAGCACTTATGTTTGCACACGGCTTCAATATTCATTTCGGCCAAATTACACCACCAGCAGATGTCGATGTATTCTTAGTGGCACCAAAAGGTCCAGGACACTTAGTACGTCGTCAATACCAAGCAGGTGCAGGTGTACCAGGCTTATTCGCAATCCATCAAGATGCAACAGGTCAAGCAAAAGACTTAGCTCTAGCATACGGAAAAGGAATTGGCTCAGCTCGCGGTGGTCTGCTTGAAACTACATTCAAAGAGGAAACAGAAACAGACCTATTCGGTGAACAAGCAGTACTTTGTGGTGGTGCTACACAATTAGTAAGAGCAGGTTTTGAAACATTAGTTGAAGCTGGTTACCAACCAGAACTAGCATACTTTGAAACACTTCACGAATTAAAATTAATTGTTGACCTTATGTTTGAAGGCGGTATGGCAACAATGCGTTACTCAGTATCAGATACAGCTGAGTGGGGTGACTATGTTGCAGGACCACGTATTATTGACGAATCTGTAAAAGGTCGTATGAAAGAAGTATTAACAGATATCCAAGATGGTACGTTTGCTCGCCGTTGGATTCAAGAAAACGAAAACGGTCGTCCTGAATATACAAAATTCAAAGAAGCAGGTGCAAACCACCAAATCGAAGAAGTTGGTGCTAAATTACGTGCTATGATGCCATTCATCAACGAAGGGAAAGAAAAAGTTGTGAGAGAAGTGGCTACAAGTGCGAAAAATTGATATTTTCGATACAACTCTTCGCGACGGCGAACAATCTGCTGGTATTAATTTAAATACAGCAGAAAAGATTGAAATCGCCAAGCAACTAGAGCGTCTAGGGGTGACAATAATTGAAGCAGGTTTTCCTGCTTCGTCACCTGGTGACTTTGATGCGGTAAATCGCATTGCAGGCACCGTGAAAAACTCCATCGTTACAGGCTTAGCTCGCTGTGTCCAAAAGGATATCGACACAACATGGGATGCGATTAAAGTAGCCGAGCAGCCACATATCCATATTTTCCTTGCAACCTCACCAATTCATATGGAATATAAGCTAAAAAAATCACCAGATCAAGTGGTGGAACAAGCGGTTGAAGCTGTAAAATACGCAAAAAAATTCTTTCCGCTCGTACAGTGGTCTGCAGAAGATGCATTCCGCTCAGATCGTGAGTTTCTAGTCCGCATTATCAATGAGGTGGTTGCAGCGGGAGCGACAACAATTAACGTGCCTGACACAGTGGGGTATGCATCTCCACAAGAATATGGTGCATTATTTAAATTTCTCCTTGAAAATGTGAAAGGTGCTGAAACAGTAAAATTCTCTGCACATTGTCACGATGATTTAGGTATGGCGACTGCTAATACGATCGCTGCTATTGAAAATGGGGCCTCTCAGGTTGAGGGTACAATTAACGGTATAGGAGAGCGTGCTGGAAATGTCGCACTTGAAGAAATTGCAGTTGCTCTTCATATCCGTAAAGATATCTATCCCGTAGAAACAGGCATTCAATTACAAGAAATTAAACGCACATCTCAATTAGTCAGTAAATTGACGAATGTGGTTATTCAACCGAATAAAGCGATTGTAGGTAAAAATGCATTTGCACACGAATCTGGTATCCATCAAGATGGTGTGTTAAAGAATCCAGAAACGTATGAAATTATTTCACCTGCTCTTATTGGTGAAGGTGAGGTACCTCTTGTTTTAGGAAAGCACTCAGGTCGCGCGGCATTCCGTGATCGCGCAGAAACAATGGGCTTCAATCTTTCGGATGATAAATTAAACAAAGCGTTTACTGAATTTAAGAAACTTGCTGATCGTAAAAAAGAAATTACGGAAGAGGACTTATTAACTCTTTTAACAGAACAACAAGTTCAATTAGAAAATGTACCGCTCTTTGAATTAAAGATGGTACAGGTACAATATGGTACAGAAAATATTCCAACTGCAACAGCGATCGTGCACACACCTGAAGGGGTTGAAAAGACGGTTGTTGCAACAGGTTCAGGCTCGGTGGAAGCAATCTTCAATACGCTTGAGCAACTTGTACAGGGACATATTCATGTTATTGATTACCGTGTAAAATCTGTTGGCAAGGGGCGCGATGCACTAGGTGAAGCCGTCATTAATATTCGTTATGATGATGTGTCGACAACTGGCAGAAATTCCTCACAGGATGTATTAGAAGCTTCCGCAAAAGCTTATCTAAATGCTATTAATCGTCATTTAATTCAGGCAAGTTTACGTGCACAACCTGTTAGTTAAGCATTAAGCCTCTGGTGAATGTCACAGATCAGTAATAGTGAATGGACTTCGTAACATTCACAAACAAAAGGCAATTATGCCATGGTGTAATTTGATGGCTCTCATCTATACATGTAGGTGAGAGTCTTTACTAAAATAGTGTATCTACGCTATACAAAGAAAGGTGTTTTGACGATGGAGAAAAAGATTACAGTACTTCCTGGTGACGGAATTGGGCCAGAGGTTGTTGCTTCTGCTGTACGTGTATTGCAAGTAATTGGAAAACGTTTCAACCATAAATTCCATTTAGGTTATGCAACAATCGGAGGCGCTGCCATCGACCAACACAATAATCCACTACCAGATGAGACAATTGAAATGTGTGAAAACAGTGATGCTATTTTACTTGGGGCTGTAGGTGGTCCAAAATGGGATAATAATCCACCTGAATTACGTCCAGAAAAAGGTTTATTGCGTATTCGCAAGCATTTTGATTTATTTGCAAATCTACGTCCAGTAAAGGCGTTCCCGAGTTTACTTGATGCTTCACCATTAAAGCGTGAAGTTGCCGAAAACGTCGATTTAATGATTGTACGTGAATTAACAGGTGGCGTATACTTCGGGGAACCACGTATGCGTACTGAAAATGGCGCAATTGATACAACTGTTTATTCAACTGCTGAGGTTGAACGAATTGTTGAAAATGCCTTTGAATTAGCACGCTTACGTGGAGGCAAATTATGTTCTGTCGATAAAGCAAATGTGCTTGAAACTAGTCGACTGTGGCGAGAAGTAGTCGAAGCGAAGAAAAAAGAGTATCCAGACGTACAGGTTGAGCACAATTTAGTCGATTCGGTGGCGATGAAATTAATTACAAATCCAGGCCACTATGATGTGGTCGTTACTGAAAATATGTTTGGTGATATTTTAAGTGATGAAGCATCTGTTATTACAGGTTCTTTAGGAGTATTACCATCGGCATCCATTCGTGGCGATAATTTCGGTCTATATGAACCAGTACATGGCTCAGCACCAGAAATTGCCGGCCAAGGTGTAGCAAATCCAGCAGCAACTATTCTTTCTGTTGCGATGATGTTGCAATATTCATTTGGCTTAAAAGAAGAAGCTGCAGAAATTGAACGTGCAGTCAGTGCAGTATTTGATGATGGTTATTTCACAGCAGATCTTGCTCGTGATGGTGACCGTATTCTATCTACAAATGAATGGACAGATAAAGTAATTAACGAGATTGATACTAGCTTTGTTTCAGAAAGCATTATGACAACATACATTTAAGAAATAGGTGAAGACAATGGGCAAAAATATAATTGAAAAGATTTGGGATAAACATGTTGTTTATCAGGAAGAGGGCAAACCTGACCTGTTATATATTGATCTTCATTTAATTCATGAAGTTACTTCTCCGCAGGCTTTTGAAGGTCTACGTATGAACGGACGTAAGGTGCGTCGTCCAGATTTAAGCTTTGCAACAATGGATCATAACGTGCCAACTAAAAATCTACCGACAATCAATGACCCGATTGCGCGTAATCAAATAGAAACTTTGGCTAAAAATGCTGAAGAATTCGGTGTGGAGCTAGCTGGAATGGGGCATCCTGATCAGGGAATTGTTCATGTTATTGGACCAGAACTAGGCTTAACACAGCCTGGTAAAACAATAGTTTGTGGTGATTCCCATACGTCCACACATGGTGCCTTTGGAGCTATTGCCTTTGGTATTGGTACGTCTGAGGTAGAGCATGTACTTTCAACACAAACACTTTGGCAAAACAAACCAAGAACAATGGAAATTCGTGTAGAAGGCGAGTTGCCTGTAGGTGTAGCTGCAAAAGATATTATTCTAGCAATTATTGCTAAATTCGGTATCGGGGTTGGTACTGGACATATTGTGGAATTCACTGGAGAGGCTATCCACAAACTATCAATGGAAGAACGTATGACGATTTGTAACATGTCAATTGAAGCAGGTGCAAAGGCTGGTCTTATTTCACCTGACCAAATTACTGTGGACTATATTCGTGATCGTAAATATGCACCACAAGGCGAAAAATTTGATGAAGCAGCAGCCTATTGGGTAAGCCTTGCTTCTGATGAGGATGCAACATATGATACAGTTCGTATCATTAAAGCAGAGGAGATTGAGCCAATCATTACTTGGGGAACAAATCCTTCGATGGGTACAGGTGTCTCAGGAACTGTTCCAACACAAGCGGATTACGAGGATGAATCAGATAAAGCTGCACTTAGTAAAGCCCTTACCTACATGGGCTTAGAAGAAGGTCAACCATTAACATCCATCGATATCCAACATGTATTTATCGGCTCTTGTACAAACTCACGTATCAGTGATTTACGTGCAGCAGCAAGTGTCATCCAAGGACAAATGGTGCATGAAAATGTCACAGCAATCGTTGTGCCAGGCTCCCATTCTACGAAAAAACAAGCTGAGGCAGAGGGGTTAGATAAAATCTTTACAGAAGCAGGCTTTGAATGGCGTGAATCAGGTTGCTCCATGTGCTTAGCTATGAATGATGATGTCGTTCCTGCTGGTGAACGCTGTGCATCTACATCCAACCGTAACTTTGAAGGGCGCCAGGGAGCGGGTTCTCGTACACATCTTGTATCACCACCAATGGCAGCAGCCGCAGCTATAGCTGGACATTTTGTGGATGTACGTGAATTTGTAAAGGAAACGGTGTAAGTTTGTTTTACACGGAAGGGATGATTGAACATGGAACCAATTAATATCGTGAAGAGTGTCATAACACCACTAGATCGTAAAAACGTAGATACAGATCAAATTATTTCCAAAGAGTTTTTAAAACGAATTGAACGCACAGGCTTTGGAGAATTTTTATTTTACCATTGGCGTTTTGACGCACAGGGTAATGAAATTTCAGATTTTGTGTTAAATAAACCTGAATTTAAAAACTCTAAAATTTTAGTAGCACAAGATAACTTTGGATGTGGTTCTTCTCGTGAACATGCTCCATGGGCTATCCTAGATTATGGCTTCAATGTTGTTATCGCACCATCATTTGCAGATATTTTCCATAATAATTGCTTTAAAAATGGCATTTTACCAATTAAGCTAACAGAAGCAGAATGTGATGAAATTTTAGCAAAGGGCCTTAATAAACCTTACACGATGGAAGTCAATCTGGAAGCTCAAACAGTAACGGGTGAAGATGGAAACGTTTATAAGTTTAACATCGATTCTTATTATAAAGAAACTTTACTTAATGGCTGGGATGAAATTGCTCTAACGATTAAATACGAGGAACAAATCGCTGCTTACGAAGCAAAACGTATTGCATTTTAATAGATAAATACTTTTTCTAAGACTGAAGGCAAGGTTATAATTGTCTTCAGTTTTTTGTTGTACTTAAAAAAATTGTAAGCTCTCTTTAAATGGCGGATGCTGAATACTCGGGTAGGGGAGAAAATAGCTCAGGTAGCAGGAGGAACTGCTCGGGTAGTAGAAGAACTGCTCGGGTAGTAAAGAAAACCGCTCAGGTACCAAGAAGAACTGCTCGGGTAGTAGAGAAACCCGCTCAGATAACAGGAGAACTGCTCAGGTAGTAGAGGAACCCGCTCAGGTACCAGAAAGAACCGCTCAGGTTACGTTTATGTCAAATGATTAATTTATCCTTGTTCCAGTCATATTTTCTTCGATAGAATATAAGCAATGAAAGGTAGTGAAAAAGATGATTACAGTTATAGGAAGTTTAAATATGGATTTGATTGTACAAATGGATACTTTTCCAAAGCAAGGTGAAACAATTTTAGGTTCAGTGTTTCAAACTGCACCAGGAGGTAAGGGAGCCAACCAGGCAATTGCTGCTGCACGACTTGGAAGTGAGGTCACAATGATCGGCTGTGTGGGCGCAGATAGCTTTGGTGATACCTTACAAAAGGTTTTACAGCAAGAGTCTATTCAAACAGAGGCTATTATTAGCACAGCAGTGCCTACTGGAATTGCAAATATATTAATCTATAATCACGATAACCGCATTATTGTAGTGCCTGGTGCTAATTATGAATTAAAGCCTGCACAGATAGAAGCGTCAAAGGAAATCATTCAGCAAAGTCAAATGGTCATTATACAGCTCGAAATCCCCAAAGAAACGGTGGACTATGCTATAAGATTATGCAAGGAATTCCATATACCTGTACTATTAAATCCCGCACCAGCAACTAATTTTGATGTCCAATGGATGGAAGATATTACGTATATTACACCGAATGAAACAGAATGTGCAGAAATTTTTGGCGATGATTTTGACGCTATTTTAGAAAAATATCCAAATAAATTGATTGTTACCTTAGGAAGTGATGGAGCTCGTTATTTTGATGGGGAATACCCGATTCATGTGCCAGGTTATATGACGAAAGCGGTAGATACAACAGGTGCAGGTGATACGTTTAACGGAGCACTTTCCCATGCATTAGTTGAAGGACAATCATTAGATCAGGCTCTCTATTTTGCTAATATTGCAGCCTCTTTATCCGTAGAGAAATTTGGTGCTCAAGGAGGCATGCCGACACTTGGAGAGGTATATGCACGTATGGCTGGATTAGAAGAATAATAGATATGAAATTTATATTTTCAATAAAATTGGTAATAATATATGTAATTATTACTTGGATATGCATGAAATAATTACTAATTATGACGACTATTGGTGAGTATTTTGTCCTTTTTTGTCAATATTTCTTAGTACTATGTATTAGAAAGGGATTCGTATCATTTATAATGGATTTATAGATACATACGAAAAGAGGTTTTGAGGATGACAAACATTGACAAACTGCCAATCGAAAATACAGCCTCAGCGAATAATATTTTACCACAGCTTGTTGATCGTTTACGACAATTGCATGGCATCATCGTACAGAATACATATGTAAAGGACACAGCTAAGCATCTTAATCGAATTATACAGGATGCTAATAATCAAACGATGATTCTAATTGTGGGGAAAGAGCGTGTTGGCAAAACAACACTTGTGAACGGGCTTTTAGGGCGTCACGTTTTACCTGTGAGTGAACAGCATCCAACTGGTGTAAATACATTTTTGCGATATGGCGAACATGAAGAAATAAGAGCCTATTTTTTAGATGGTGTTGTGGCAATATTTGATATGAGTAAGCTTGAATTACTGACAACTGGTGATACTTTCGCGTCGGAAATATTACGAGAACATTTAGATTACTTGGAGGTATTTCTAAAAAATGATTTATTAAAGTCAGTAACAATTATTGATTCAGTGTCATTGGAAGCTGGCGGCGGGGAAAGAGCCTATTTCTCTGAATCATTGATTAACCGAGTAGATGAAATTTTTTGGATATTACGCTCAGGTTCTATGGCTATTGATGCAGAAATATTATTAATGGAAACATTAAAAAATAAAGGTGTTGAACCACTTTGTGTGATTAATGGTATTGATTCAAATGACGAAACGGAGGAATTTATTCTTTCGGAAAAGGAACGAATTGGTCATTTAGTCAGTGATTTTATTCCTATCTCGGCAACAAATGCATTGATGGCTAAACAAACTAATAATGATGAGTTATGGCAAAAGAGCCGATATGAGCATTTAATTACACAGATTCATCGAGTTGCACAAAATAGTGATAAAAAAACGTATGCAATTTTAATTCGCTTTTTGCAATGGTTAGAACGATTCCGCTTTGAATTAACTGTGATTCCTCAACGTGATCCATTCCAATCTGCTGTTGAGAACATTGAAAAATACGCAGGTGATACTCAATATGAGTTTTCTCGCTATCAACGTGATTTAACGATTGTCACTGAATATGAACAAGAATATGAAGATGTTGCCAATGTATTTAAAAACGTTCAGACATTATACCAGCTTTTACAAACCATTTCTCAACATGATTATTTGCAGGACAATATTGTAGAAGGCTTTACAGAAAAGGCTATACACTATCAGCAAGTGTTACGAGAATATCGCAATATGTATAGCGAATATAAACGTGAATATGATCGATTGGATGCACAGCATAAAAAAATTCATGGGAAAGGGCTGATGAAAGCAATTTTTGGTCAGCATACACAAAATGAATTTTTCAAGGAACGGGTTAATAAGCTAAATGAGCAGCAGGCTGTTTGTATTGAACAGTTTGAGAAAGTACAGGAAGCAGAGGCAATAATGCTTCAAGCTATTCAGCCTATCCAAGGTTATCTCATGAATTTAACAAAAAAGCGTTTGCTACGTATTGAGAAAAAGGTGCAAGAGCTCAATCAACAACGTTCAAAAGAAAAACGCCAATTAAAATTATATGCCAATAAATTAAATGAATTTTCTTGTTTAATCGAAGCACAGGGCTATATCAAAGATAACATTCAGCCATTTTTATTAAACGGACAAATGCCACTTAAAGCAAAAGACCTTGAAATGCTAAAAGAAACGATCCACAATATTATGAGCATTGATTTATCCTATAATGGTATTCTTGCACGTAGCCAGATGAATAATAAAATGGAAAGTATCGCAATTCCCTTTGATGTTCAAGACAAATATCCAATTTATACATTAAGCTTAATAGAAACAGATGTAAAATCAAATGATATTCCAGCTATACCGAAAAAATTAGATATTCATTATGAAGAGTAAGATGCTACAAAAAAGTTCTAAAAGTTGACAATACTTTTAGAACTTTTATTCATTTGAAACAAATGATGGTATTTTTACGTATAGTTAGGGAGGAGGGATTTTTATGATTACTGTTAACGGACGTTTTACAGAAGCAAAAATTTATGCTAAAACGGCACTGCCATCAGCCATTGATCAAATTCAAGAATTAACAGATCAGGCATTTATGGCAGGCACAAAAATACGGATTATGCCTGATTATCATGCAGGTAAGGGGTGTGTGATTGGCACAACGATTCAGCTTCAAGATCGTGTAGTCCCAAATCTTGTCGGTGTTGATGTCGGCTGTGGTGTTTTTGTAGCGGAATTGAATAAGTCGGCAATTGATTTTGCCAAGCTAGATGCAATTATCCGAGATTTTGTACCTAGTGGGCAGGACGTTCATTCTGAGGTTTCACCTAAACGCCAATTTGTGGAATTTGAAGGAAATCAATTTAGGGCGAGCGGTATAAAGGATGAGTATACCAATCTATCCTTAGGCACACTTGGAGGGGGAAATCATTTTATAGAATTGGAGAAAGATGGAAATGATGTACATTATTTACTAATTCATACTGGCTCCCGATATGTTGGCGCCAAAGTTGCTAGCTGGCACCAAAAGAGAGCCTACGAAACGTTGCGTCGAGAAGATTTAACAGTAAAGATTGAGGAGCTGAAATCACAGGGGCGTCAAAAAGAAATTCAAGCAATGATAAAGACCTTTAAAGAACAAAACCCTTTAGTTCCCAAAGACTTAGCTTATTTAGAAGGCGAGTATTTCCATGATTATATGCATGATATGAAAATCGCGCAGCAATATGCTCGAATGAATCGATGGATCATTGCTGAAACAATTGCTCAGCATATGGGCTGGGATTTTAACGAAACCTTCGATACTATTCACAACTATATTGATACCGATACTATGACGTTGCGAAAAGGAGCAGTTCGTGCCAATAAAGGAGAAAAATTGGTCATTCCTATGAATATGAGAGACGGCTCGTTGATTTGTGTGGGAAAAGGCAATGAAGATTGGAATTTCTCAGCGCCACATGGGGCAGGGCGAATGTACTCTAGAAGAGCTGCCAAGGCGGCATTAAATATGGATGATTTTAAAGAAACAATGCAAGGTATATGGACAACATCTGTAAATGAGGAAACATTAGATGAGGCTCCTGTGGCCTATAAACCAATGATAGAGATTACATCTGCCATTGAAGAAACGGTAGATATCATCAAAATTATTAAACCTGTTTATAATTTTAAAGCGAGTGAGGCAGCAATGCCTTATGACCGAAAAAAATAAATACCTTCCAAGATGTTAAATCACTCATTATACATCTATGACTGTCTATTAACATTATCCCTGTAATGGTATAAAATAGGCTTACAAAGATGAAATGGGTGGTTTTTTGGTATCTTCAAAAGATGTGGCAAAGTATGCAGGTGTTTCTCAAACAACTGTGTCTAGAGTATTAAATACGCCTGAGTTAGTTAAGCCTAAAACAATTGAAAAGGTAATGAAGGCGATCGAGGAATTAAATTACATTCCAAATGATATAGCAAGATCACTTGTTCAGCAAAAAACAGGGACAATCACATTGATTTCAGGACCTTTACACAATCCTTTTTTTGTAGATACAACAACAGCAATTGTTAACTATGTTAATGCTCAAGGCTATAAAGTTCATGTTTATTTTGGAACAGAGGATAACTTAGACACGATTTATAATTCCGTTTTAGAAACGAAGGCTGATGCGATTATTTTATCATCAATGCTGTATACAGATACTTTATTTTTTAAGCTAGAAAAATTGGGCATACCGTTTATCATGTTTAATCGCAAGCATCATGAAAATAGGCATTTTGTAGAGATCGATAATGTAAAAGCAGGATATATCGCAACAAATCATATTTTATCTTTAGATCATCGTGATATTTGCTGGATTGGTGGTCCCCATGAAATGAGTACTTTTTATGGAAGGTACAAGGGCTTTGAAAAGGCCTTAGAGGATCACGGAATTGATGCAAAAACAGTGCCGTCTTTTTTTACAAATACCAATAAAATTGATATTGAACGAGTATTTGAAGAGATTGTACAGCTTCCGAAGCGACCAACTGCTATTTGTGCAGCGACAGATGCTATAGCGATTGAAATATTAAATTTATGCTTAGCGCAGGGCTTTAGGGTGCCAGAGGAATTTAACGTAATAGGTATAGATAATGTTGAGCTTAGTAAACATCATTCTATTGCCTTAACAACGGTAGGCTTAGAGTCAGAAAAAAACCTTGGATTTATGGCAATTGAAAAATTATTTGAGGTTATGGAGAAAAAAAATACTTGCATCCAGCAAACCGAATCTGTTAAACTTTTCCCAAGAAATACAACGTGTAAGAAAATAAACTGATATACGTCAGTTTGTTTTTTTACACCGAAATGGTTACGTATTCATTTCTTTATATTCTGAAATGAATACGTAACCATTAAAAGAAAGGAGTGATTAAGTCTTGAAAAGGGGCTTATGGATGAATGGACAATGGCAAATGACAGATGAATTTATGGAGGTTCAAGCCCCCTATTCAAAAGAGGTAATTGCACAGTTTGCGATGGCAACTGAACAGGATGTACAGGATGCCATTGAAAGCGCACAAGCTGCAGCCACTGACATGGCAGCCTTAACTGCGTTCCAACGAGCAGAAATATTGGAGCATCTATCCAGATTGTTTTTGGAAAATCGTGAGGAAGCAGCTAGTATTATTTCACTAGAATCAGCAAAACCATTAAAGTATGCCTATGCTGAAATTGATCGGACGATTGAAACCTATAAATTTGCAGCAGAGGAAGCAAAACGCTTATCTGGCGAAATGATTCCGATGGACGCTTCTAAAAATGGGGAAGGGCGCTTTGCCTATACGATTCGGGAACCAATAGGCGTTATTGCAGCTATTACACCATTTAATTTTCCACAAAATTTAGTAGCTCATAAAGTAGGACCAGCTTTAGCTGCGGGCAATACGATTGTGTTAAAGCCAGCTACTCAAACAGCTTTATCAGCTCATTTTCTAGCAAAATTATTGGCACAAACTAATTTACCAGCAGGAGCTTTTAATCTAGTGACTGGGCAAGGGAAATTAGTAGGGGATGTATTTTTAGCACATCCTAATGTAAAAATGATAACGTTTACGGGAAGCCCTGCTGTAGGTATTTCACTACGAAATCGTGCTGGTTTAAAAAAGGTCACATTAGAATTAGGCTCAAATGCAGGGGTGATTGTTGACGAAGGGGTTCAACTTGATCAGATTATGGACCGAATTGTTATGGGGGCATTTTCAAATCAAGGTCAGGTATGTATCTCACTGCAGCGAATATATGTAATGGATAGTATGTTGAATGAGTTTTTAGAAAAGCTAAGTGCTAAAGTTGCACAGCTTATCATTGGCGATCCACTTGAGCAAACAACGGATATAGCCATGATGATTTCAGAATCAGAGCAACAGCGGGCCCTCCAATGGATTGAAGAAGCGGTTGCTGAGGGGGCAAAAATAATAACTGGTGGTCATATTGATAATAATGTTTTACTGCCAACTGTGTTATCCAACGTATCCTCACATAGCAGAGTGTCATGTGAAGAAATTTTTGCACCAGTTGTGATCGTGAATTCAGTGTCTACTATAGAGGAGGCAATAGAAGCTGTTAATGATTCTCATTATGGCTTACAGGCAGGTATTTTTACACCATCGATAGAGACTGCTTTTAAGGCTTCAAGGGCATTACAGGTAGGGGGTGTCCTTATCAATGATGTGCCAACTTATCGTGTAGATCATATGCCATATGGTGGCGTAAAAGAAAGTGGCACAGGTCGTGAGGGCATAAAATATGCAATAGAGGAAATGACAGAAATGAAGCTCGTTATTTGGAATAACCAATAATCACGAATGGAGATGGAAGAAATGAAGATTATCAAACAACACCCAAAATTGTATGTAATGGATAATGGTACGATGCGAATGGATAAAAACTATATGATTGCCATGCATAACCCAGCAACGATTGATCATCCAAACCAGCCAAATGAATTTGTAGAATTTCCCGTTTATACAGTTTTAATCGATCATCCAGAAGGGAAAATATTATTTGATACAGCATGTAATCCAAACTCTATGGGACCTGAGGGGCGTTGGGGAGAATTTACACAGAAAGCATTTCCTATTAACATGCCAGAAGAATGCTATTTACATCATCGATTAGAAGAGTTGAATGTGCGTCCTGAGGATATTAAATATGTTGTTGCCTCCCATTTACATTTAGATCATGCAGGCTGCTTAGAGCTGTTTACAAATGCTACGATTATCGTACAGGAAGATGAGTTCAATGGTACACTTCAAACCTATGCGAGAAATGTAAAAGAAGGTGCCTATATTTGGGGTGACATTGATATGTGGATTAAAAATAATTTACAATGGCGCCTCATTAAACGTGGTGAGGATAACGTGAAGCTTGCAGAAGGGATTCAAGTATTGAATTTTGGCAGTGGTCATGCCTGGGGTATGCTTGGTCTGCATATTAATATGCCAGAAACGGGTGGTATTATTTTAGCTTCAGATGCCATTTACACAGCCGAAAGCTATGGTCCACCTGTCAAGCCACCAGGCATTATTTATGATTCGGTTGGCTATAATTCTACAGTTGAACGAATTCGCCGACTTGCCAATGAAACGAACTCACAGGTTTGGTTTGGTCATGATCCTGTCCAATTTAAATCATTTAGAAAATCGACGGAAGGTCACTATGAATAGTTAGGAGTAGATCATTTATGCATAAATTAACCTTTACTCCTGTAAGTTATACAGGCTGGGGATGCTTAAATCAACTTCTACCTGAAGTAGAAAGATTTAAAGCTACCAATATATTAATTGTCACAGACCCATTTTTAAAAGAATTAGGGTTAACAGATAAAATCCAACAACCCTTGCTTTCAAAGGGATACGCGACTACAATTTATACAGATATTGCCCCAGAGCCACCACTTGCTATTGGAGAAAAGCTAGTTGACTTTACTAGAAAGCATCACTTTGATTTAGTCATCGGTTTAGGTGGCGGAAGTGCTCTAGATTTAGCCAAGCTTGCTGCCGTATTAGCAGTACATGATGGAAAAGTAGCGGATTACTTAAATTTAACAGGCACAAAAACACTAGAACAAAAAGGATTACCCAAAATTTTAATACCCACTACATCTGGAACTGGCTCAGAAGTGACAAATATTTCTGTGCTATCGCTCGAAACAACAAAAGACGTTGTGGCACATGACTACTTATTGGCGGATATTGCTATCGTAGACCCAGAGTTAACGATTTCATTACCACCAAAAATAACAGCTGCAACAGGCGTAGATGCCTTAACACATGCAATTGAGGCATATGTTTCAATCAATGCAAATGAAGTAACTGATGCCCTTGCATTACAGGCAATTCGCTTAATCAGTGGCTCGATTCGCACGGCTGTGCAGGACGGACAAAATAAGCAGGCTCGTTCAGATATGAGCTATGGTAGTTATTTAGCTGGCTTGGCCTTTTTCAATGCTGGAGTAGCAGGTGTCCATGCTCTAGCCTATCCATTGGGCGGTCAATTTCATATAGCTCATGGCGATTCCAACGCAGTGCTTTTACCATATGTCATGGGGTATATTCGTCAAAGCTGTGAAAAACGTATGAAAGATATTTTAGATGCAATAGGTATCTCATCTGCCTATTTATCACAAGAAGAAGCTTCCTATAAATGTGTAGATGCATTACAACAACTCGTTCAAGATGTTAATATTCCTTCAACATTAAAGGGATTTAATATACCAGAAGAAGCCTTGGAACAATTAACGTCTGATGCAACAAAGCAAACAAGAATTTTAGCCCGAAGTCCAATGCTACTAGAACGAGAAGATATTTATGCTATTTATAGAGCTGCATTTGATGGAGAAGTTCGAGAGCCTCATAGATCATAATGAAGATAAGAGAAACGTTGATTTAACGTTTCTCTTTTTTATGAAGAAATATAACATTAAAATGAACGATACTGTTATTTCAACGGTCTAATAAATAGAAAGGAGAGAGAAAGATGGATGAACAGGATTTTTTATATTTACTTAAACAATATGAACAGACCATGTATCGAATGGCTTTTGCCTATTTTAAAAATGAGCATGATGCTATTGAAGCTGTACAAGAAGCTACTTATCGAAGCTTAAAAAAGAAACATACTTTAAAAGAACCAGCTTATTTTGGTACTTGGCTTGTTCGAATTTTACTGAATGTTTGTCATGATATGCGTAATAAAAGTATGCGACTTCATTTACAGGAAGATATAGAAATTGGAGAAAACGTACATACCCACGACCGCTTTGAAATGACGGATATCATTATCAAACTACCTAAGGAGCAACAGGAGCTAATTTTTCTAAAATATTTTCATGACTATAGAAATCAAGATATTGCTGTCCTTCAAAATATACCAGAAGGTACTGTGAAATCTAGATTGCATTCGGCATTGAAAAAGCTAAAACTTTATTTTCAGGAGAAAGGGGAGTTGTAGGTGAAGAAGGAAGAAAAGTATGACTATGATACATTTATCCAAGAATTAGCACAAATTCATGTTCCACATGATCAATTAGCTGAAGCACATATGGAAAGTGTCCGTCGCTATCAAAAAGAAAAACGGAAACGACTGCAAATATGGAAAGGCATGGCTCTAACTTGTGCACTTCTAATAATTTTTGTGGGATCTATCTGTTTATCACCAGCTTTTGCTAGTGTCGTTAGTAATATTCCAGGGCTTTCACCACTTGTTCAGATGATTACGTATGATAAAGGTGTTGCTGATATCCTTGATAATCACTATTATGAGGAATTAGGGCAAACTCAAACCAAAAATGACTTATCGTTTACACTACAGGGGGTAATTGCCGATGAAACAGGAATGATTTTACCCTATAAATTTTCTGCACCAATGGATCTTCGAGGTTTAGATACTGAGAAAATAGAGCTTCGTTTAAACGGTGAAGTATTAAATGCTGAAGTAGATTTTTTCAGGTATCGTGAAGTAGAATTTTTTCAAATTGAAGATAATTTGATTGTTACATTCTTTGAACCAATAAATTATGAAAATGCCCAATTTGAATTATATATTCAATTTGCAGATGAGAAACAAACTGAATTTTCGTTTCCATTTACACTTAAAAGGGAAATTGCGCAAACAAAAACCTATGAATTGAATGAGAAAATGAGCTTCGAAGGACAAAATATTACGGTTAAGTCAGTCTCGATTTCACCAATTCGCACCGGTGTGACAATCGCACTCGACCCCAATAATGATAAAAGTATTTATGATTTTGATGATATACGTCTTTTGGATGAAAAAGGGGAGGAATGGTCTTCAATTCGTAGAGGTTTAGTAGCTACAGGATTAGCTACTGGAGAAACAACATACTTTATGCAAAGTAATTACTTTAGAGAGCCGGAGAAGCTAACTTTATCTATTGGTAAAGTACTAGTACTACGAAAAGAACAGGATTATATTGAAGTAGATTTTAATCAGAATAAAGTGTTATCTAAGCCATCTATTCCAGGTTTACAAGTAAAAGTAGAGAAACCAATGGTGACATTAAATATACCAACCTCAAGTTATATACAAGGATTTAATGGTAATGCAGCAGATGCAAATGATTATGGTGTAGACGCAGAAAGTGAAGTTATAAATAGTAATAATGACTATCTGTCTGAACAAATTGAAATATTAGACCTAAATGGAGTTACTAATCCAGTTCGCCTGTATTTTATAACAGATGAACTCTATTTAGAGGGAACGCAACAAGTAGATATTCCCTTGAAATAGAGTGGTATTTCCATATTTTAGAAAGAGAGAAACGTTCATTTTGAGCGTTTCTTTTTTATATCAAAATCAATCAAGGTTCCTGAAATATATAGTAAATAATGGGTAATTAGTATATAATATAATTTATTTTTCAATATGTGGAGGATGTGCTAATGAAACTGGTACTACAGATAACAAGTATGATTTTATTTGTTACAGCTTTAATCTTTAGTTTATCTCAAATATCAAGTTTAAAGGAAGAAAGAGAGAATATGAAGTACTGGGAAAAAGCAGCGAATGAACATTATGATAACAATCTTATAGAAGAAAGATATTTTATCTTTAAAGATAGTTATACCACTCATCTTACAACAACTTTGGTATCAACAATATCAATTGTGTTAACAGGAATATTCTTTCTAGCAATAGCTAAAATTATTTCATTACTTCAAGAAATAAGTTCAAAAGTTACTAATAAGCCTCAAGAAGAAGAATTCGAATTGTTGAATTAATAGGAGGAATAGAATGTTAGTTGATATAAATTGTCCAGTTGAATTGCTTGAGTATCAGCTATATAGAAGTAAAAAAACAGGCAAAATTTATTGTTCATTTAGATTTAATAATATATCAGAAGAAAGTATAAAAGGTTTTAATGCTACCGTCTATTGTTATGATCAATTTGGTGAGCCAGTAGGAATGGAATCAAATAGCTTTGAATATACACAGCAGTTTACTGAATCTATAAAGCCCAACAAGTTATTTGATAATGGTGAAAAAATTTCATTAGATAATTTTCGCAATACAAGGAAAATTGATATCGTTATTCATAAAGTACTATTTAGTGATGAAACTACATGGACTAAAAAGGAAACTGAACTAGAGTATGTAGAACTAAAAGAAATTAATCACCCCAAGCAATTATCTTATGTAAAAACACATGAAGGAAATGATGCAAAATACTATTCACAAATTGTAAATGATAAATGGTTATGTGTATGTGGACGTCTTAACTTGGAGGATACGAAAACATGTAAACGATGTAAAAGAGAAAAAGAGCGTGTTCTTTCAATGTATAGGAATGATGAAGCAATAAATGAAAATATTACATTATATGAAAAACAGATAGAGGATAATAAAAAGGAAGAACTAGCAGAAAAAGAACGTCAACATAAAATATATAAGAAAAAGGTAAAGAGAGTTGCTAAATATTGCTCAATCTTTATAAGCCTTTTATTGCTTATCAGTATAGCAGTTTATGGCTTTATCACCAAGTTTACATTTTCATGGGATAATTATCTTTTATTAAAAGATAAGAATAACTCTTTAATTGAGGCAGTTAAAATGGAGGATATAAAGAATATAGAATTTTTACTTAAAAATGGTGCAGATGTTACTTTTACAAATAAAGACGGTGAAAATTCGGTAAGTGAAGCTATAAAATTACCAAATAAAAAAATAGCTTTGTCATTAATGAATAAAGAAATAGGAAGTATAAAGGTTGGTAAAGAAAAAGATACTCTTGCACATATTGCGGCCATAAATAAACAATATGAAATACTAAAAGAGCTTCATCAATTTGGGGTTGATATGAACGTAAAAAATGAGCAAGGGCACACGGTGCTATATTATGCGATAAGAATAGGGAACAAAGATATGATTGACTATCTTGTTCATGAAATTAAAGTAAATCTTCAGGAAGTGGACAATGAGGGAAATAATATAGTGCAAGTAGCCCTATTACATCAGTTCAACAATATAGATTTAATAAAGGAATTATTGAACCTAGACCTTGATTTTAATAGAAAGAATGCAGCGGGTCAAAATACATATGAAACGGCTATTCTTACTCAAAATAAGGATATTGTTCAAATATTTATAGATAAAGGACTGAACCTCAATGGGGTTGATGATAATGGAAATAATGCTATCCATATCTTACTTACTCATAAAATAGATAATCTGACTTTCTTGTCTGAGCTAATAAAAAAAGGAACAGATTTAAATGGACTTAATAAGCAAGGTCAAACACCATTATATTTAGCAATATTAAATGGAGATAAAAATACTGTTGAGGTGCTACTTAAAAATAAGGTAAATCTAAATAGTGTAAATAGTAATGGGGAGTCAGCAGCGGAGATTGCTGAAAAGCATAACCAATCATTGGTGGAATTATTTGAACGGGGTAAATTTATCATTAAGATCGATAAACAAAAAAATGAATTTTTAGTAAATGGGATTGCTTTAGGTTCCTCGAGAAAAGATGTAGTAAATCGATTAGGTGCTCCAGATAAAAAGGATTTTAAATATTTTGATAATACTATAGCCTGTAATTATTATTACTTAAACGATAGTACGGGGAAAGGAAAGATAGAGACAGAATATTGCTTTTATGATGACGATACAATTGAATCTATTTCGTTTGATTTTTATTCTAAACATCTGAATGAAAAATGGTATAAAAATTTAGGAAAACCATTTGTTAATGAAGAAGCCCCTATCTTCTATTTAAAGGGTACTGAACAAACATTACTATTAAAACCGAATGAAGAGATAGGGTTTCTTTCATATGCGGATGGGAATTTTTATTATTATTACGATAAAAATTGAGCTGTTATTTAATTAGCAAAAATAAGCGACTAAGTTTCCGAGAAAAATTTCTTCAAAAACTTAGTCGCTTTTGCATTTTCCAAATTAAATTTTCATTTAAAATAGGCTAAATGAAATTCTATGCCTCAGCATCAGGCGTAAATGTACGTGTAGCTAATTCTGCATCTAGCATAAAGATAGCATTGGAGTCATTTTCAATACGTTCAATTTTACGGATTAGAGTATCGAATGTTGATTCTTCCTCTACCTGTTCATCAATAAACCATTTTAAGAATGCCATTGTCGCATGCTCACGTTCATCTAAAGCGATGTCTGACAAATTGTAAATACGACGTGTCACTTCTTTTTCATGAGAAAGCGCAGTTTTGAAGGCAGCTAAAATCGATTCGAAATGGTTACCTGGACTATCAAAGCCTTGGATGGTTGCACGGTAGCCCATATCACTTAGGAAATTATAAAATTTCATAGCATGGAAGCGTTCTTCCTCCGCCTGTACTAAAAAGAAATTAGCAAAGCCATCATAATCTTGATCTGTACAGTAGGCAGCCATCGCCATATAGGCATGTGCTGAGTAAAATTCAAAATTCATTTGATCATTTAGTGCTGTGTGTAGTTTTTCAGATAACATAAAAGTTCCTCCCTTTGCAGTAAATACCTTCTGCTCACTTCTAGTATACAGCGAAGAGAGGCAGACATACAAAAATTTAATTTTTCGCAGTAAATCCTACAAAACTTAATTGATATTAGTTCTCAATTAGAATTTTTAATCAAAATCATTTTGAAATACTGATGCTTTAGATAATGGATATAAAAAATCGCCTAGAATATTTCGAGGGCACTGAAAAACTAAAAAAATTCACTTTTTTATATTAGAAATTTGTCTTTTGTTAGATTTGAAAACTTAAAAAAGTCGATTTGCATCACAATTTTTGTGGCAAATCGACTTTTTCAGTGCCCTCGAATATTTCTAGGCAATTTTTTCAAAGTATATTATTTTGGATTTTTCGTTTGATTTTTGACACCCACTAAATAACCACCAAGGGCGATACCTACTAACACAATCCAGAAAGTCACTTTCCATAAAGTGGAGTGAGGGAATTCATGTGGAATTACACCTAGTTTTTCGTGTGCTAATGTTAATACCGCTAACTTTACACCAACCCATCCAACAATTAGGAAGGCAGCTGTTTCAAGAGATGGGAATTTATCGAGCACACGTACAAACCAACGTGCTGCAAATCGCATCATAATAACACCGATAATTCCACCTAGGAACATAACTGCAAATTGCCCTGCATTAATACCGCCAATATCAAAATCACCGATATGTGGTAATGTTACTGCAATAGCAACTGCTGCTAAAATTGAATCTACTGCAAAGGCGATGTCAGCTAGCTCTACTTTCACTACTGTCATCCAGAAGCCAGATTTCTTTTTAGGCTCTTCAATTTCTTCTGGATTTTGCGAGGCTTTCCGAGAATCATAAATATGCTTGATAGACATGAATAATAAATAGGCAGCACCTATAGCTTGAATTTGCCAGAAATTAACGAGTGTTGTGATAAGGAATAGCGCGGCGAAGCGGAAAATAAATGCACCCACTAAACCATATAATAATGCTTTTTGTTGCTGAGCCTTTGGTAAATGTTTAACCATTACAGCCATCACGACAGCGTTATCAGCAGCTAATAAACCCTCTAGTACAATTAATACAACGAGTACCCATGCGTATTCAAATAAAATTGCCTCCAAATTTGTTTCCTCCTTTAATTTTAAATAGAAGTGAATGACTGCTTTTAACTTAGTCTTTCCCTATTTTAGGCAAAAGAAAAAGACCTATGCCTAAAAAATAGGCAAAGGTCTTGCTAAGCGATTAACTGTATGTATACAGAAAAAATATCTTATCATTTAAGATATGCCTTCACACCCGATGGTCAAAAACCATGTAATGACGAATGTGAAATCAGATGGATTACTCGCATCTGCTAGCTACTCCCCTTTGACAATAATGTCAAAAGCTATTCAATTCTTTATATACGAATTATAACACTTTAAAAATTAAATGCAAATAGAAATATGTAAATATGGCGAAAAAATACTAGATTGGATGAATGAAAACAATCAGCATTATTAATTTAAAAGGCTGGGTAGCTAAAACAATTTCGGCTATCAATATCGCTTTCACACTGGTAGTGGTGCATGGGAAACGTGTATTGCTCATTGATAACGACAAACAAGGTAACACATCTAATTTTTTCAGGCTGTACGACCCCAATAGTAATGGATTATCAGAGTTATTAACAAGTCATTAGAAAAACAGGTTATGAAGAGCTAGACATTATCACTGCCATATGAATTTGTTAAGAGCCAATAAAGAAATCTTGGTGAATGTGTCACGCCCTTAGCAAACGAAAAACGATTGGATTTTTAAGAGATTAGAAGCTGTAGAAATAGAGCACAGATTACATGTTGGAGAATTACAAATAAGAACTAAACGTTTTTTGTTGTAGAAAAAGAAGCAGAATTCGAAGAGATCTTTCCAAATATCGAACGTTGCTACGAATTTATAACACAAAATTATCACATTAAGGGGTGAATCGCGGTGGAAACTTGTTGGAGTTCTAAACACGGTGGTTATATAAAGTGCCCTGTAAAGGATTGCAACTTACTAAAGCTCACTGTCGATTAGAGCATAGTATGAGTCGTGAAGAAGTAAGAGAAAAATATGGTTTACCCAAAAATGTTTTAAAACTTAATAATAAGCAAATTCAAACCTGCTTAAGAACAGGAAATAAAAGGGGCTAAATCACAATGATCGATATTAGAAATTAACGACTGGAAAAGAGCATACATCTTTTGGGTGCACTGAAACAATAGATAAGGGTAAAAAGGCGGTATCTTGTAGGTAAGTAAGACGAGAAATCTATGAGCTTTCACTTACATAAGGAATGTAACAAGGTTATTGCAAAGGATAAATGGTTTTCTGGAAGCAGTCTTGATTCCTTTTCAGTGGGTGTCAAAACACCTACTGAAATAGAGGAACTCAGGCTAAGAACTTCACATCCTGTGAAAACGCCTGAGTGACCAACATCATGTTGCTGCCGCTGCGTTAGCACTACGCTTTCGCGCAAAAAACATCTGTTGGCCCAAAGTCTCCAGTGGATGTCACGGATTTTCAAAGGAATGAGCCTAAAACCTTCGCATCCTGCAAAAACGGCTAACCGACCTGCATCGGTAAAAACGCCACGTCCTGTGGCATTACAGAAATGATCGACATCGTATCGACCCTCGTGCAGGCCTGGGCACAATTTAAAATTGTTTATCTGTGCAAAGCGAAGCGTCAGCAACAAATGTTTTTTGTAGCGAAAACAAAGCGGCTGCTACAATTACGCCAAGGCGAAATTGATTAATTAATGAAATCTTGAGGAACACATTCACGAACACCAGAATTTCTTAATGAGTTAAATAAAGCTGCACTGATTCTTAATAAAACATTGTTATCAGTGCCATTTTCTAAATCATAGATTACAAAGTATGAATTATTGACTGTAAAAATACATTTCCGTTCTAATTTAAATCCAGGTGGTACAGGAGGAAGGTTAAAACGTGGTACAACTACAGGTGTATCTCCTTCATCTCTGATAAAATTGAAAGTTTGTTGGTCAATCTCATAGATATTAACTGGATCAATCTCCACACCTTTAGCTGGAATTGTAATTTCATCTTCAACTAATAGGAAAAAGCGTTCGTTTCGAAAATTGAAAAGACTTCTCGCTCCAATTTCAAATGATGCCATTTTATATTCACCTCCTTTTCATATAATATTTTATTCATATCGAATACAGTTGTTTGGACAATAAGGAAGGCGAAGTGAAGAATAATAAAAATAACCATTTATAGTAATTGTTCTAGCATGCTACTAAAAGGCAGATGGATAAATGGTTGTGGTTACAGCATGGTTTGAAAGATATGATTGGTATGGGAGAAAAACAGTTCTATGAACAGATCGTTCAGTTAATTTTCATTTTTAACATTCTTTAAGATTGGCGTAAGATTTTTGTATGAGTCATATCTAACCAAGTGTGGCTTTTTATTATGCCCTGAGAGGTTGAGTGCAAAATTGAAAAAGGAAAAATATTAAGAGGGTCACTTGGGATGGAGTGACCCTCAGTAACGAAATTCGGAGGTGTAAGACTAAATTAGCTTACATTACTATTAATATGACGTAATAGCAATTTTTGTATAGTTCATAGCCTGAGCAATAGACTTAAAAAGCTCAGCGTCGTCACATGCTATAGAAAAAAATATTAAAAGGGTCACACGGAGGATAGTGACCCTTACTAATGATTTGAATGTGTAAAAGGATAAGTTTCTAATAGTTATGAGCATAGAGGTGGTGGTATTGAATATTAATAACTGATGAAACTAACGCCAACAATAATTAGAAGAATGAATAGAACAACAATTAGAGCAAATGATGAACCAGAACCACTACTATAAGACATAATATTTTCCCTCCTTTCTATGTCTATAATATGCATAGTTGTAGAAAGTGAGGAGGTATTTATCCAACTAAGAGTTCCTTGAATAAAAAATTTTGGAAAATAATCAATAAGTTTTCGGGTCACGTTCAGCTAACCAAGTATGATAAGAAATGAATTCAATTTCTTTAATGCTGTTTGCGTTCTCCAAAGGGCTTCCCACCGCAAAACTTTATTGCACAGTCGGTTAAAGAAAATATTATTCAGGAATCACACTTCAAGGATATCCAGAACGGAACAATGATCATTGATCGTTTGGTTGGGCTTTATATTACGTTTCAGCAAAGACTTAGTAAAAGCTAATTTAATATACTAATTAAATCATTAACTTTCTGTGAATAACGTTGGTTCCCAGATTGTTGAGTGATAAAAAAACTACATCTATGAAAGAACTTTGAATAATGAAAAAAACGCATTTAAGAGGGTAACTCTTGAATACGATTTTTGTTTATAATACTATATCAATTTACGTAAGAAAAATTTAAAAAGGTCACACGGAGGATAGTGACCCTTTGATATATTAGAAGGAAAGGTAATTTTTTATTCTATTAATAATAGCATTAGAGGCTCTAATGGGTATTATTAATAACGGATGAAACTAGTACCAACAATAATCAGTAGAATGAAAAGAACAACAATTAGTGCAAATCCTGCACCAGAACCATAGCCACCGCCGCCATTACATTCTGACATAATATCTTCCCCCCTTTCTATTATCTATCATATGAACGGTTGTTAAAATGAACTGCGATAATTATCTACTTAATATAAATTAATTTTAAAATTTTATATCTTAGATATATATCAAGAGGTTTAATGAAAAAAAGAGGCTGGGACAAAAAGAAAAAATGTTAGATCGATTGTATCTCGGTCTAACATTTTTTGATTTAAGAAGAATCAATCAACTCAGTGAAACGGAAAATTTATTATCCATTTTCGTTATTTTTCAAAATAATTAAGTTCTGTCCCAGCCTCATGTAATGAGATGATGTAAAGCTTGATAAACTTTACATCATTAAATTTCGATTTTGTAATAGTTAGCAACGGAGGTTTTTTAGATTAAAATACATGAAAGATTAATTATATTAATACATGAAAGTTGCGCCGACAATAATCAGAAGAATAAATAACACAACAATTAGGACGAATGATGAGCCACTATTGCCGCCATAATAGCAATTGTTATTAATGCCTCCTACATTACCGTAGTATCCCATAAAATATCCCTCCTTTTATGATCTATAATATGTATAGTTGTAGAAAATTAAAAGGTATTCATCTATAAAACAACATTTAGTAATAAAATGTATTGTTTCCTTCAAGGGAATAAATATGGTGATCTCTAAAGGTCATATCCAATGGGGTATGGCTTTTAATTTTGCAATGGTGGGACGTATAAAACTTTGGGGAGGTGAGAGTTTGCTATCCCAAGTCCACTTTTTGTAAGGATACAAGTATAAGTTACAAGGAATAAAATGTGGGGAGAAAAGATTGATTTGGTTAGGAAGGGAGACTCAAAAATGTACTATCTATTCTTTGAGTTTTCCAGTTAGAGAATATAACTAAACAATTAAAACCAGACGCACATTAAAGGTGAGTATCCAGCATTTTAATGTTCATTCTTATCTTTAATTCTAAAATTCCCTTTTTTAAAATCAGAAAAAACTAGTATACACATCCATACATAGATTTAATCGCTACATATTCTAGCAATATAGAGAGCGCACTCTAATACTAAAAAAATGAAAAGAGGGATTTTTTTTGAGTGATCAATTAAATAATCAAATGCTACCTTGCCCAGTAACGTCAACTGAACAAATACCATTAAATAGTGAGGCTACTCCACTAGCCGTTACATCGATTACGGCTCCAACTATTAAAGTTCCAGTTGCGCTTGCAGAACCAACACTTCAAATAGTTGTGGAATCAGATATTACGCTTGATCCTGCAGCAACTGAAATCAAAAGAGTGAAGAAAAATGTTTTCCTAAATCAAGTTAAACTAGTACCAGTTAGGTTTGCACGTATTGACAACACTGACTTTTTTAGAGTAACAAGAGCAAAATTATTTGTAGCAGGGCATATTCGCAAAAATATAGAATATGCATCAGCTGCATGTAATGGAGCACTACAAGATAGAATTGCTGATGTTCCGTTTTCTGGCTTTACAGACCTAACTTTCCCGCAAACACCTGGAGGTCCTACTCCAATCTTAGGAATTTCTGAGTTTGCAGAAGCGAACTTCCTGAATGAAAGAACTCAATTGGATGCTCGATTGGATAAGGCTTTCTTCCAAAATCTCGTTAAGTACAATGAACAACCATTTGGCGAGTTAGTCGCTGCTAACTTCTTTGAACTTGATTTTTCACCAGTTATGGCATCACCTGAAGGTGCTTTCCGCACATTGCGTGAAAAAATCGTGCTTGAATTAACTGTAAAAGTACTACAAGTTCAACAAGTCCGCCTTGGAGCTGGTAGTGCTGTAATAACTCCTGTTCTTTTCGGACTTACTCCTCCTACTAGTCCTTGATAATCTCTAGTTTTTAGAGGAGCAGAGCAAATAAAAAAGGCAGTGCACTGTAACAAAATGTAATTGAAAAAACACCCCATATAATATTTAAAGGGCACTATTAAAAAATCTAATATTTGAGTCGGCAGTTGAAAGTTCGGTTGAATCTGATTTTCAACTGCCTTTTAGTGCATGGTGAACCATCATTAGATAATTGGCTTGAATGTGTGTTGAAGGATTTTTTTGATTCTTTCTTCTATGTTGTTGTCTCTCCATTGTTTGTTTTAATAAAATCAAGTTCTACAGCTTCTTATTATAATTTTATAACTAATAAATCTCGGTAATTCCAAAAAAAGAGTTCCTATTTATCTAGGGAAACGGGGAAACATTTGATTTCCAAAGCCGGGGGAAAATGGTCTCATACCTGGGAAAAACGGAGTTCCGACTGGGAAAAATGGGTTCCCAAAAAACGGACTCTCAATCTCAATTGGGAAAAACTCGATCTCTGTTGGAAAAAACGGGCTCATACCTGGGAAGAATTGTCTGCCACCTGGAAAAAACGGACTCATACCTGGGAAGAACTGTCTTCCAACTGGAGAAAACGGACTCATACCTGGAAAAAATGGTCTCATACCTGGGGAAAATTGGCTCCCTTGGTTAAAACGCATTGGATTTACCATTTTTTAACTCCCTTCAATTGATATAGTATAGGCTATGTTCAATCAATGTAGTTGCTTAGACTAAGACACAAGTTGTTTGCAAATTGCCTCCTATAGACAGAATGTTTTCTACAATTGCCAATAAGAAAAAAACTAAATGTTCTCATAAGGAGGGTTATATTGGCGGAGATAATTATTTAAAAAGACCACTTTTTTAGGGTCTTCAAAAAGTCTACTAAGTGCTATTATCGTTAATTCTTTATAGCTAAATCACTAAACGAAATGGGACCAACTATGTTTGCTTGTGTCAACAGTAGATCGATAGAAGTTGGCACCAGCTATTTATTTGGAATCAATGGCTTGAAATGTAAAGGTATAGGTTTTCTGAACCAGTTGATTTTACTCCATCTTGAGTATTATAGATTACTTTCCTGTTACGGAAGATTCTAAATACAATTTGGTAAGTATAAGGCATGGGGAATTTAGTAATTGCTTTCCTATAATGCATAGTTATAAAAACCTTTTAAGGATAGATAAAATTTCTAAGTTTTAATTTTAGAAAAATAGCCAAGCAACAATTGGACAAAGTATTGAACCTACTTGTGATTGCCCATCTATTAGCAACTATTCGCAATGCTGATCGGGTTCTTGTTGTTACGCCAAATGGAATTGAAAAAGATGGCACTTATGATGAGCTAGTGGCGCAAAATGGACTATTCGCTAAGCTACATCTTATTCAATTCCGCAAAGGTCAAGGCGAATTATCTATACAACATTTTGTAGAAATAAACACATAAATAAATAAAATCTCCCCTCATCAATAATTAAAAGGGGAGATTTATTTTATTATCAAGCATCAACTAAGAAATGCTCAAACTAATAGAAGCTTTACTTTGTTTTCTTTTGCTTATTTGAAGAAGTTCGTGTGTAATCTTGTGGAGCTAGCGCTTTATTACGTTCTGTATAGCCCTTTGGTGAGAGTCGGAAGATGGATTTTTTAATGGTAGACCAATTTAAATCTGTGGCAAGATTCATGTAAGAATAACCATAGATTCGAATGTTGCATAAGTATAAAAGTGTCACGTATAAAGAGACGAAAAATCCAAATAAACCCAAAAATCCGCTTGCAAGAATAAAAACAATACGTAATAAGCTGATTGTAGTGACTAGAGATTGGTTCACTAATGTAAATGATGCAATTGTAGAGATGGCAATGATTACAATCATTTCTGGACTTGTTACACCAGCGCGAATGGCTGCATCTCCAATAATCAATCCACCTACAACACTTATCGTTCCTCCAATAACAGAGGGGAGCCGTAAACCAGCTTCACGGAATAATTCGAACATCAGCAGCATGAGCAGCATTTCGAGTGAGGAGGGGAGTGGCAACCCTGTTTTCGCTTGGACTACTGTTGCTAAAAGCTGCAATGGTAGCTGGTTTTGATGGTAGGTGGTCAAGGCTAACCAAAATGCAGGTAGCAATAAACCAATTAAAATACCCGATATCCTTAATAAGCGTTCAACGGAACTAAATATAATAGGATATTCGTTATCCTCAGCAGATTTTAATAATAAAAATAAGTTGACAGGTGTGATGACTCCATAAGCTACACCATCGACAAAAATAAGAAAACGCCCTCTGATTAAAGCCTGTATGGCATAATCAGGACGTCCAGTATAATCGAATTTTGGGAAAAGCTTAGAGTTTTTATTAATACGTTCCATTAATAAATCCCCACTAAACACTATATCTGTATCAACAGATGCCAATTGCTTCTTAATGCCATGTAAAATATCCATATCGACAATATCATCAAAATATAGAATGGCTACAGTCGTTTTCGAGCGTTTACCTAGTTCTACTTTTTCAACACAAAAAGAGTTAGTTGGTAATCTTTTTCGCAAAAGAGCTATATTGACACGTATATCCTCAATAAAATTATCTCGGGGTCCCTTAACAAGAACCTCCATTCTCGTTTCTTCAGGATTTCGATTAGGCTTTTTCGCAATATTACTTGCATATAATAATTCCTCTTCCTCAAAATACAGCAGAAGAAACCCCGTATAGACAAATGTAATGGCCTCTTCTTTGTCTTTAACTTTTTGCAGTGTAGGGACATGGAGTTCGTTTTCAATATTTTCTTCCAGCGGTGCATCCGTTAAATGGTCGAAGAGATACTGAACGCGCTTTATAATGACTTCATTGAGTAACCGCTGGTCAATCATTGAATCACAGGTAACGAAATGTACTTTCTGTTGATTAAATGTATATTCCTGAAACTGTATATCGGCAGATTTTTGAAACAATTTTTTTAAGGTGCTTAGGTCAATAGCCTTCTCCTGCTGAGGCATTATGATTCACCACTTTCCATTTCTTGTTTGTCAGACTTACCCTTTTTAGAGGATTTATCTGAAAAGAATGCTGCTAGGACGAGTAGAATGGAGATTACAAAAAAGAAAATAACAGTAGTTGTTAATATATAGTTCCCTTTCACCTTTAAAAATATGTTTTCATTTAAAATAATTAATGGTAAACAAATAATGAAAAATGGTGGAGCGAGCATTCTCCAAATTTGCTTTGGATTACTAGTCATTTTTAATAAATCAGCCACTATATATAAAAGGAAGCTGACTCTGATAAATGTTCCAGTAAGCCACTGATAAATTGAGAAAAAGTCTAAATGCTCTATATAGCGACCGATGGAAACTAAGCCCCATTCCTCATAGGCAGGGTATCTTTGTTTAGCGGCTTCCACCGGGCCAAATTCTGTAATTGCGCCAATAAGAGGTCCTAAAGTAAGCCCCATTAATATGAAAAGCATGATGCCAAAATGATACCAGCGGATGCGTTCTTTATATTGATGCTGTAGAAATAACAACATCAATAGCTCAATAAATCCTGATGTAGGATAGATCATTCCCTTTAGAACAGGTGAAAAGCCATGCTCAAAAAGGGGAAGTAATAAATGGTATTCCTTCACCTGTATATTCGTAAATGCTACAAAGAAACCAAAGACTACTACCCCAAACAATACAAAAACATTTAAAATAACGATCGTTTGTAGACTTGTTGTGACAAGTAAAATACAAAGAATTGTATAAATAAATAACAAAATGATAACTGGTGTTTGCGGTAAAAATGTAGTGTTCACCCATTGTAGTGTTTCAACCATTGTAAAAGCTGCTAAAATAATCAAATATATAGCGATACAATAAATAACAATTGTTGAGCCTGTTTTTCCAAAAACTCCATCTAACCAATCTCTAATAGATTCTTGTTTTGACTTTGATTGAATATAAACTAACAAAAATAGCCAGAAGAATATAATTACAGCGGCTATTATCACGGAAGCCCAGCCATCTCTTTTTGCTACGTCAAGAAGCGGTGGAATAATAGTCACATGGTTTTTTAAGCCAATAACAGTCATAGATAAGAAAATAACATGTAAAATACTGATTGATCCTACACCCTTCATATGAATACCCTCTAACGTTAATTGATACCATTTAGTTTTGACAAAAAGTGAGCGGTTTATAAGTACGTTGACTCTCTCAAATGGAGAATTGTTGAATGGTTCAAGCTATTGAAAAAGCGAGGAACTTGACGTATATACATCAAATTCCTCGCTTTTTAAATTTTATATGTTTAATGAATGTATTGCATACTTACAAGATCAGTTTTTAACACATCGGTTGGGATTTCGAATTCAACAACACCCATATAACCAGGAGCAACTTCATATTTATCGAAGGAAATTACAAGCTTCCCTTTATCTGAAATATAGAATTGCTGCTCAGTGTTAATTGTTTTAAATTCTTCCATAAGCTCTTCATCAGAGAGACCTGCACCTTTTATCCAATATACTTTTTCTTGGTTGGATGCAGCAATCTGTGCCCGCATCTGTTCCTTAATATTATCACTTATAGTTTGAATATAATGATCGTCTTTAAAGAGCATTGGTAGTGTAATTAAAATTTCATTTTCTTTATCAATCGTATCATAGTGCATAACTGTAGAAGACGATCCGACTGTATTTACGATATAACGTCCAATTGATAGGATTTGGTCATTGTCAGTTTTAATGTCATAGCCACTATCTACTCCTAAATGGCCACCTCCATTTGCCTTCAAATCTCCGACCTCGGTGATAAAGTTATCGTAGAGGGCTTTACCTTCTGCACGGTATTTTTCGTTTAAAGTATTAGCAAGCTTTTGATTTTCAAGGTTTTCAATAGAGGGCACCTTAATGTTCGCATCGTATGTGTCCTCAGCTACTTCATATTCCGTCCATGTTAAAACCTTCACAACACTACCAACTAAAGGGATTTCAGAAAGTGTACGTGCCATTGCAGGACTGACATTTAAACCTGCTGTAAAAAGCATAGCGGCCGCTGCTGAACCAAGTAACCATTGAGGCGCTCGTTTTTTTCTCTTCTTTTTACCTTGTTGTAATGCACGTTCAACTACAAAATCAAGCTCCTTTGGAATGGGGACTTTATTATATTGTTTTTCTAGTTCTTTTAATTTTTCATCCATGTGCTGTTTCTCCCTTCACATCTTGCAATTGGATTTTCAAAAGTTTTAGCGCTTTATATAGACGCGATTTGACTGTACTCAGCTTTATGTTAAGGATAGTGGCAACATCAGCGAGCTTTAAATCTTCAAAATAGTGTAAAATAACAACTTCACGATACATTTGAGGTAACTCATCTAATGCATGTTCTAAGTCAACATTTTCATAGACGTCCTCCTGAGCAGGTGTTAAATATTGCAATGTATCATCGTCTGTCACTTGTAAGCGTTTATGCTTACGTAAAAAATCTATGGCTGTCCGTACGACAATCTTATAAAACCAGCTTTTCATATACTCGACATTTTCGAGGCGGTGAAGTGAAAGCATGGCTTTTTGGATACTGTCCTGTACGACATCTAGTGCGTCCTGTTCATTTTTTGTATAGCTATATGCGAGCAAATAAAACCGCTCTTTTTGTTCACGAATGAATTGGACAAACACCTCTTCATGTTGAAATGCATTTCTTGTTTTCATGTCCAAAGAAGCTCCTTTTTAACATTTTCAAATTGTATACACCTACTAGACGTATGGGGAAACAAAAAAAGTTGATGACATTCAAAAACTTATCCTAATATGAGATAAGTTTTATCATTTCAGTGTAGCTACATACTAATTTAGGCAATCTTCATATTTCGGGCTATTACGTAAATCTTACATATAAAGAGGACATCATAGTCATAATTTAAATGTTCAAAGTATATAAACATAAGGAGGGCATATTATTGCCTGGCTTAATTACTTTCTTTGCTGATTTATCGTAGCGAAATGAAAGTTAGCTGTAAATATCCGTCGACTAATTGAAATTGTATGTGAGCATTATGTATCTATTACATTTCTATAAAAAACGAAAATATTCTATTTTAAGTACTCATTTTAATGTATTATGTAGATAATGGTGTTTTTTACGTAAAGGGGATGTGATGACATTTGAGTTTAACAAATCATCTCAGAGTGTTTATTTGTGTAGTGTTTATGGGTGTATTGGTGGGGTATGTTTTTAATGCCAAAAAGGATATAACAGACAATGAATATATTGAAGTAGTGAAAGAGGGGTATTTGTCCAATTTTTCAGATGTAACGGTTCGCAATGCATTTAATTATGCGTTTTTTGAACCTTATTGGCGATATTATGAGGCAAAAACAGGGGAGCATGTTGTCGAATTATCAGGTGATATTACGTTTCAAGGGAAAAAAGGACATGTCATATTACAATTTGTTGTAGACGAACAAAACATGGTGTTTTCTGCTCATGCGATGAAGTTTAATGATGATGTGCTAAGTGTTGAGCAAAAAAACAATTTGATTGGCATGGTCTATAAGACTTGGCAGATGAAGCAGCTTGCTTATCAATAAGCTTTTTTATTTTATAAAAAATGCATCCTATATTACAGTAGAAAGGGGAGCCTACAGAGAGAGAGGATGTTTTCAATGAAGTTAAGTATTTTAGATCAAATGCCCATACCTAAAGGTCACACGGCTGAGGAGGCATTTCAACGTACAGAACAATTGGCACTTTTAGGTGAAACGCTTGGTTATCATCGTATGTGGCTGGCGGAGCATCATAACAGTAACTCGTTGGCAAGCTCTGCTCCAGAAGTTACAGCTGCTTTTTTAGCTGCGAAAACAAAGCGGCTTCGTATTGGTACTGGTGGAGTAATGATGATGCACTATTCACCCTATAAGCTAGCAGAGGTCTTTAAAACATTGAGTGGCTTGGCACCAAATCGTATTGACTTTGGCGTTGGCAGAGCTCCTGGTGGCGATCATGCCGCTATTTATGCTTTAGCAGAAGGGCGAAGACAGCGTTTTACAGAGCAATATGACAAGCTTGAAATTATATTAAAATTGATGAATAATCAAAAAACGGGAGAGTATGTCTATGATCAGGTTATAGCAGCACCCGTTGATATTCAGTTACCTGAGGCATGGTTGCTTGGTTCTAGCGGACAAAGTGCTATGCAGGCAGGACAGCTTGGTGTGGGCTATTCATATGCTCAATTTTTTACAGGTGATATGTCAAAGGATATTTTCGATTCTTATAGATCTCACTTTACGCCTTCCTATTACATGGAAAAATCTCAAATTATCGTTACCTATGCTGCAACTGTTGCAGATACTTTGGAGGAAGCAGAATATTTGGCTAAGCCTATTGATATTACACGTCTGCACTTGATGAAAGGGCAAATCATTCAAGGGATGTCACCCGAGGAGGCAAAGGATTTCCCGCTGACAGAAATGGATAAAATGGCAATTGCGAATAATCGCAAGGCTAATCTTGTAGGAACGCCTAAGGAAATCGCGGACTTTTTAGTTGCAGAGAAAGAGCATTATGGCTTTGACGAAGTTATGCTGAATTGCAATCAATATGCACAAGAAAGCCGCATGAATAGCTATAAGCTTCTTGCAAAAGAGTTATTATAGAAACATAAAATGTCCAATGCTTGTTGATTTACGCATTGGACATTTTTTTATATTTTAGCAGAGCCACTAACAAACTCCGATCCTTTATAATACATATTTTTAACAAGTACATTTGGACCTAAGCATTTGACTGCTGGACAATGACAGTTAAGTGACTTTGCTAAATCCGTGCCCATCCATTTGTCAAAAATAGCTGGCAATTCGTCATTTACAATATTGCCAAGTGCTGGTGTATCGCCAAAGTCTGTGACAATAACATCACCTGTGAAAATATTGATATTTAAGCGAGAGCGACCATCGGGATCATTACGCATTGTTACATTTTTTGCTGCTCTTAATCGTTTTAAAAGCAGTTGATCTTCTTCATTCTTACTGCATGGATAAAAAGGTAGGGTACCAAATAGCATCCATGTGTTTTCATCTCGAACATCCAGCAGATGATGAATCGCATCACGAGTTTCTTCTAATGATAAAGAGGTGAGGGAACTGGCGAAATCAGAAGGGTACATTGGATGCACCTCATGACGTGCACATTTCATTTCATGGATAATTTGGTGATGAATATGTTCTAGGTATGGTAGCGTTTTTTTGTTTAACATTGTTTCAGCAGATACCATGACACCGTGCTCAGCAAGCATTTTTGAGTTATCAATCATACGTTCGAATAATGCTGCACGCTGTTCATACGTCGGTTTTCTCTCCATCATCGCAAAGCCTGTTTCGACGAATTCATCAATTGTACCCCAGTTATGTGAAATATGTAGTACATCTAAATAGGGGGCAATTAGTAAATAACGCTCTGGCTCCAACGTTAAGTTTGAGTTGATTTGTGTGCGGACTCCTCGAGCATGTGCATACTTTAATAGTGGTAGTACGTAGTTTTGTACAGATTTTTTGCTCATCATAGGTTCGCCGCCAGTCATGCTGAGTGTTTTTAAGTGTGGAATCTCATCAAGGCGTTTCGTGATTAAGTTTATTGGCAGTGCCTCAGGGTCTTTAGTTTGTAATGTATAGCCGACTGCACAGTGAGCACAGCGCATATTACAAATGGTTGTTGTTGTAAATTCAATATTTGATAGGGTCATGTGCCCATGTTGCTGAACATCTAAATACGCTTCCCAAGGATCAAATGCAGGCGTAATTTTTTGTAGGGTCGTCATAATTCGTACATCTTCCTTTCTAGCAATCTATTGTCTCATATTCATTGCTATTTTCAAATATGAAATTATCAAACTAGCTATTTTTAGGATAATTTTCACCATCATTTAGTGAATAATCTGCTTGTTCAAACCAAATATTGGATAAAGAAAAATGATTTAGCTGTTATTTTTTTAGAAAAACGTTATGATAGAAAGAGCGAAATGGTATCATAGCACCAAAGAAAGTAGGAAATAACATGACAAAGTATGAAACATTATTGTTTGATGTAGATGACACTTTATTAGATTTTGATGTTGCTGAAAATACAGCACTTGATTATTTATTTAAGCAGGAAAACATCACAGCAACCCCAACATTGGTTGCACGTTATAAAGAAATAAATGAATCTATGTGGCGTGCTTTTGAACTCGGTGAAATGGCTAAAGATACGCTACATAATACGAGATTTTCCACTGCATTAAAGGAATTCGGCTATGATGTTGATGGTGCTTATTTTGAAGCAATCTTTCAAAAATATTTGCAGGAGGCACACCATTATGTTGACGGTGCCTATGAAGTCATTGAGCAGCTAGCTAACCACTATGATTTATATGTTGTATCTAATGGCAAAACAGGCACTCAAAATAAACGATTACAGGATGCACAGCTAGCTCAATTTTTTAAAGGCATCTTTATTTCAGAGCAAACTGGCTTTCAGAAACCTATGCCAGCCTTTTTTGACTACGTTTTTGAACGTATTGATGGTTTACAAAAGAATAGAACATTAATCATTGGAGATTCATTAACCTCTGATATAAAAGGCGGATTACAAGCAGGCATTGATACATGCTGGTTTAATATACGCCATATTGACAATACAAGTACGATTCAACCGCATTACGAGATAAAAAAACTACACGAGCTACATGTCTTATTAGACAATAAAATAACAATACTATAGAAACATACTTACTACACTTCGCAAATTGAGGTGTAGTTTTTTGTTGGAAAATTTCTAGGACTAGAGAGCTTGATGGAGTATATGCTAAAAATACTATATTTTTACAAAGTGTATTCCAGTATGATAGTTTTAGATGAAAAGAAAGGAGCAGCAACATGAAAGGAAAAATTCGAGTGGGAGTACTAGTAGGAATACTAAGTATTTCATTGGTAACTCCTTTGCAAGCGCATGCCTATCAAGAGCCCACGGATTATGTACATATGAAAACATCAAATATGATCGTTTACTCTGCCTATGGTGCCAAAATTAATGCCTCTGAAAAGGGTGATACGTTTAGTATAAAAGCTACTATCGTCAATAACCGCCAGCCTCTAGAAATTGAAATTTTCAAAAATGGACGGGATGGAATTTTAAAACAAGTGGCTAAAAAAGGGGTAATGGAGCCTGTTGCGTATCGAGACTTAGGAGATCGTGTGATTGCCACAATTCATAATAATGCAGAATTAAAATTTGTCAATCCACAGCCAATTTACTTTCGAGATACAGATCATTCAGTGTATAGTACGTATATTTCTACATTAGCGGAACGGGGGATTGTTCAAGGCAGAACAGCAGATCGTTTTGGTGTCAATGATTCTTTAACACGTGCTCAATTTAGTGCATTACTAGTTCGTGCCTTCAGCTTTCAACCAGTTCAAGCAACTCAATTTAAAGATATTAATGCCAAGAAATCCTGGTATGGAGGCTATGTTGGTGCATTACATTCTTTAGGAATTATCAAAGGAAAATCTCAAAATTTATTTGATCCTAATGGGGAAATAACACGACAGCAGGCAATATTAATGCTTGGTAGAACATTGGATGCAGTGGATTTTGTTCAAGAAGGATTTGTGGCTTTACCTTATCAAGATAGCTTCAATCTACACGAGGAAGCATTGCACCATACGCAAACATTATATGCCATTGGAGCTTTAAACAACAATATAAATTTATTACCAAATCAAACGATTACACGAGGAGAGTTTGCTAAAATGCTAGCGGTCTCATTACAAGCTGCCGGAAGATTATAATAGCAACAGTAAGTCGAGGACATTATGTCTCTCGACTTTTTTTTTATTGTTTTTATCAGTAAATTTGTTTAATTACATTGCAAAAAGTACAGAATCAATTTGAATTTGCTCCTATGTGGTTGAAGTATATGCTGATTGCTTTTCAAAGATATGTTTTCAAAATTTGTTATTTCATCTATTGACAACCGTGAAAAATATGGTAAATTAAAAAACATGAATGATAATAGTAATCATTACGATTAACGTTATTTTTCTAAATATGGGTGAAATATTAAGAAGGAGTTTTCAATGTTACAGGAAGTTGAATTTATAAAAATGAACCCTACAGAAAATATGACCGTACTAATAAAAACACCTCATGCTATCGCAGATTACACAAAAATTGCGACAAAAATAATGTCCTATAGCAATGTCCATGCTGAACAAGTTGGCTTTATATGTGAATCAGCACTTGATGATGTACATGCAAGACTCTGCATGTCAGGTGGCGAATTTTGTGGAAATGCTTGTATGGCTCTTGCTTGTTTACTCGCTTCGGAACAGCCAAGTATAAAAAATGTTGTACTGGAGTCCTCAGGGATGGAGGATTTAGTTATTTGTACTGTTGAAAAAAATGCTCAGCAATTTGAGTGCCAAGTAACTATGCCTGTGCCTCATAAAGTTTGGAGAAGAGAGCTTCCTTTTGGAGCAATCAAACTTGAAACAATCTTTATCAAATATGACCGTTTTCTTCACATTATTGTAAAAGTGAATGCTTTTGACAATGCTGTAAAGGAAAATGCGGAGAGTCTTGCTAGATTATTGGGAAGCGCAATGGATGAACAGCTAATCGGTATATTATTGTACAAAGAAGAAAGTGCCGAGTTAGAGCCTCTTATCTTTGTACCAGCTTTAGATAGCATGGTATGGGAAAGTGGATGTGGCTCAGGAACAGCATCTATTGGTTATTTTTTAGCATGGAAAAACAGGGCAGAGGTTATGGCCAATGTGAAGCAGTCCGGAGGCATTATCCAAGTTTTTGCTAACTACACAGAGACATCAAAGTATGCACACATTAAGGGTGTCGTTGAAATAGTAGCAAAGGGAACAGCATATATTGAACTTTAATTCCAAGGCATAGGAGTGAAGTATGTGAAGGTTGCACAATCATTTTTAGGAAAACTACATGACTTCGATAAAAAATTTCAGCTCTTGATAGACCAAAGCAATCAGCATCAAACGGTGAATGAAAATCTAGAGCTACGAGAAATAATTGATGACTATTCTTCATTTATTACGAACCCTGATCATGAAAAATATTGGCTTCATTTAGAGACATCAATTGAAATAGTACCGTTAATGGAGAATTTAAGAGCAAATTCCTCTATTTGCGTCAAACTTATGGAAAAATATCGAGCTTTAAAATTATTACATGAAAATGAGGAGATTGCTAACTATTTTCGTAATATTGAAGACTGTATTGAAAAGGAATTTGGAGGATTTCAAATTACCAATCAATCAAAGGTGTTATTAGTGGGATCTGGTGCTTTTCCTATGACCTTATTATTGATTGCAGAACGAACAGGTGCCGAAGTCTTTGGCATTGATATTGATGATGAAGCGATTGAATTGGGAAGACGGGTAGTACATAAATTAGGAAAGCATTTACCGATTCAAATTGACAATAAGCCGGTAGAGAAACTCGCAACTATTCAACAAATTAGCCATATTATATTTAGCTCAACCGTTAGCTGTAAATATGACATATTAGAGCAATTATATGATGTCACAAATCAGGATGTAATTGTTGCGATGCGATATGGAAATGGATTAAAGTCTCTTTTTAATTATCCTATGAGAACGGTGGATGCAACAAAATGGCGATTAGTGGAGCAAATTATACACCCTCAAAGTGTATTCGATATTGCTCTGTATCAAAAAGTACAATCAATTTGATAGATAGGAGAAGGGTATGACTTATTTTAAAAGGGTTTTACTGTTAGGAACAGGACCGACAGCTATTCAATTAGCTGTCAATCTTAAGAATTATTTTAATAGTAAAGTAGCTATTGCTGGTCGAGAATCTTTACGCTCCAAAATGTTCTATGAAGCTGTAATCCAACAACAGCTTGCATTTAAAGTACATATACAAAACCCACAGCATCAATCTGTCGCGGGAGAATGTATGATCGATGAACTTTTTAAGGGTTATCATACAATCTCAGGAGATTGGGATACAGCTGTCCTAAGTGTCACTACAGATGCTTATCTGGACGTATTATCACAAATTGATAGCCAAGTATTGAAGAAGGTCAAGTGTTTTCTTTTAATTTCACCTACATTTGGCTCTAATCATTTAATTAGGAACTATTTAAAGCAAATTTCATCTTGTGCTGAGGTGATTAGCTTCTCTACCTATTATGGGGATACAAGATGGCTTCAGGATGTACCTTCAAATGAGGTGATAACAACTGGGGTAAAGAAAACCATTTACATTGGCTCTAATGGGGCAAAAATGGATCGATTGGCAAAGCTAAGTGAACTACTTTATCAGTTAGGCATTCAATTGAAAGTTTTAGCAACACCGTTAGAGGCAGAAACAAGAAATATCTCTTTATATGTACATCCTGCCTTATTTATGAATGATTTTTCATTAAAGGCTATATTTGATGAGCAAACGATAACAAAGTATGTTTATAAGCTTTATCCAGAGGGGCCTATTACATATACAATGATTCGACATTTATTAAATTATTGGAAAGAAATGATGGAAATCACGAAGCGGGTCAATATACAACCTCTGAATCTATTAAAGTTCATGGTAGATGATAACTATCCATTACAACCTGCTAGTATTGCCCGACAAGATATAGAGAATTTCAACAAGCTCGAATCTATTCATCAAGAGTATCTACTCTATATTCGATATGCTTCCTTATTAATAGATCCATTTTCTAAACCTACTCAAGAGGGAAAATATTTTGATTTTTCTGCGGTTCCTATTAGAAGGATTTTTATGAATCATGAGGGAGAATGGGATATTCCTAGAATGCCAAAAGAGGACTATTATCGTGTGAAAATTATTCAGGGAATTGCTAAGGCATTAAGGTTAAAATGCCCAACAATTGATTTATTCATACAAACCTATGAAAAAAAGCTCCAACAAATGGTAGCTTCATCTCAGAACAAATCATACTCAGAGGCATTCCAAGTTAAATCTTTTTCACAGGATATCGAAATGATATGTAATAATTTAATATAAAAAGTTAATAATACAAAATCACTGCATTATAAGGAGCGAACAGCGTTGATTAAAAGAATACAAACAACTATAGCAATGATTTTTGCACTATTCATACTAGTGGCATGTTCAACAACTACAGAAGAAAGTGAGTTGAAAAAAGATGGGCTAGTGTATGCCACTGTAAAGGACATCAATGACATGAATCCTCATTTATACCCAGGCTCTATGTCGGCCCAAGGCATGGTTTATGAATCATTAGTAGAAAATACGGAAGAGGGTATTCAACCATTGCTTGCTGAATCCTGGGATATTTCGGAGGATGGGACAATCTATACTTTCCATTTAAGAAAAGACGTTGTTTTTCAAGATGGAGAACCGTTTAATGCGGATGCTGTCAAACAAAATATTGAGGCAGTTCAACGAAATAAGGAAAAGCATGCATGGATTAAATTATCAACAAAAATTTTGAATGTAGAGCCTGTTGATGAATGGACTGTTAGATTAACGCTTTCTGAGGCATATTATCCAACATTAGTGGAGTTATCTATGACGCGACCATATGTGTTCCTTTCACCTAAAGATTTTAAAAATGGGGATACAAAAGATGGTATCCAAGGCTTTCATGGCACAGGACCTTATCAGCTAGCGGAGCATAAGGTAGATCAATATGCTGTATTTGAGGCAAATGAAAAATATTGGGCAGGATCACCAAAAATTAAAAAAATTACAGCTAAGGTTTTGCCTGCGGGAGAAACAACACTGCTAGCCTTGCAAAAAGGAGAAGTAAATTTTGTCTTTACGGATGATCGGGGGGCAGACAGTATTCATATCGAAGGCATGAACAAGCTAGTACAGTCAGGTGAGTATCAACTTGCTAGAAGTAAACAAATGAATACAAAAATGATTGTGGCTAACAGCAGTAAAATGGATAATCCCTCTAGTGATAAGAGTGTACGGGAGGCTATATGGTACGCCATCGATCGCGAAACAATTAGCCGTGATATTTTCCAAGAAGCTGAAACACCAGCAAATTCACTTTTTTCCACAAATGTTAATTATGCAGCTATTCCATTACAACAGCGAAAATACGATACTGCAAAAGCGAATGATTTATTAGAAAAAGCTGGATGGACAAGAAGTACTGAGGGAGCAGTACGAGAAAAAAATGGCAAGAAATTAATGATGCAGCTTTTTTATGATAGTAATTCATCGTCTCAAAAGGCACAGGGTGAGTATATTCAACATGCATTAAAAAACATTGGCATTGATTTAGATTTAATTGGGGAGGAATCCACTTCCATTGCCAATCGAAGAACAACAGGAGAGTATGATTTATTATTCAATCAAACATGGGGCTTAGCATATGATCCGCAAAGTACTGTGGCTGCTTTTACGGCTTCCTATAAACATGCAACACAGGGAATTGCAAATGCCAACCAATTCTATCAAAAAATTGAGGATGTTTTAGTTTCTAGAGAGGAAGAACAGCGCAAGGCATTATACAAGGATATTTTGACAATTATACATGAGGAGGCAATCTTTATTCCTCTTACGCATGGCAATGTAACGGTAGTGGCTCCTAAGCAATTACAGGGTATTTCGTTTAAGCAGACGCAATACGAATTACCATTTGAACAAATGTATTTTCAATAGTTTAGCAAATGGTCTCAAACTAAGTTCATTGCTAAATTTACAGGAGGTTTTCGATGGGAGCTTATATTTTTAAGAGGATGCTTATTACGATTCCCATGCTTATTGCTGTATCATTTATAACCTTTCTATTAGTTAGTTTTTCCCCCATAGAGCCTGCTGAGATTGTGTTACAGGCTCAAGAGGTGCCTGTTATTACGGAAGAATTACTGCATCAAACGAATGAAGAGCTTGGATTTAATAAGCCATTTCTTACGCAATATTTGAATTGGCTGATGGCAAGCCTGCATTTTGATTTTGGTGATTCCTATGTGAAAAATGAATCGGTTAAGAATCTTATCCAGCCCGCCTTTAGTAATACATTAAAATTGACGATCGCCTCCTCGACTATCATTGTGATTTTTTCTATAGTATTTGGCGTAATTTGTGCTCTCCATGAAAGACAGGTTGTTGATCGAGCATTAAGTGCGATTTTGATGTTATTGACGGCTATACCAACCTATGGGTTAGGTGCTTTATTTATAATTCTGTTTTCCGTCAAACTTAATCTTCTACCAACTAGTGGAATGGAGGATGGACTCAAAAGCTATGTTTTACCTGTTATCGTATTAGCTCTGGGGTATATTGGCATTTATTTCAGAACAATTCGTAGTGCGATGCTTAATCAGGTACAGGAGAATTATGTACTTTATGAGCGGGCATGTGGCCTATCAGAAGGAAAAATTACTTGGCATATTTTACGTAATTCACTACAGGTAGCGGTATCAATATTTTGTATGGCAATTCCGTTAATTTTAGGTGGAACAGTAGTGATTGAAAATATTTTTGCCTGGCCTGGCTTGGGGAGCTTAAGTTTAAATGCCATTCTAAGCAGAGATTATCCAGTTATCCAAGCATACGTTTTGATTGTAGCTGCTGCATTTGTTGTTTTTAACATGCTTGCAGATATGATAAATGTTGCGTTGAATCCTCGTTTAAGGAGTGGTAGTAGATGATATCTATAAAAAATTTAAGCAAAGATAGAGTCGGTTTATTTTCCTTGCTTTTTATAGTGCTTGTCATGGTAGTCGGTTTGTTTGTACCAATGCTAGCACCACATGATCCACTGGCTGTAAGGATGGAGCTTCGTTATGCACCACCTTCCTGGAAGTACTTACTTGGAAACGATCATTTAGGTAGAGATATTTTTTCAAGAATTCTATACGGCATTCGACCTAGTGTACTCTGGGTGTTTGTTGCTTTGATTATTTCTACTTCATTAGGGGCATTGCTCGGCTTTTTATCAGGGTATTATAGAGGGAATGTAGATGCGTTAATTATGAGAATCTGTGATGTGATGCTTTCTTTTCCTACATATGTTATTACCATTGCTATTGTAGCTATTTTAGGTGTGGGCTTAGAAAATATTCTAATTGCTTTTATCATCATAAAATGGGCGTGGTTTACTCGTATTATTAGAACATCTGTATTGCAGTATGTGGAGATGGATTATGTAAAATATGCCCGTACTATTGGTATGTCCCCAGTCCATATCATCCATAAACATATTCTACCATTAAGTTTTTCAGATATAGCAGTTGTAGCAAGCAGCTCAATGAGTTCAATGATGCTGCAAATATCGGGTCTATCTTTTTTAGGGTTAGGTATGAAAGCACCTCATGCAGAATGGGGAATGATGCTAAGTGAAGCAAGGGAGGTTATGTTTACCCGTCCAGAATCAATGATTGCTCCAGGTGTTGCTATAGTAAGTGTAGTATTAGCTTTTAATTTTTTCTCAGATTCTTTACAGGTTGCACTTAATCCAAAACTGCGACAGCCAGCAAAACGGAAAAGAAACAATTTTCAATTCATGCTACATAAAAGAGAGGTGGCGAAATAGGAGATGGTTGTATTAGAGGTCAAACAGTTAAAAGTTTGGGATGAACATACAGGGCTTGTCATTGTTCGTAATACCTCTTTTAAGCTAAACAGAGGGAAATGCCTTGCCATTGTTGGTGAGAGTGGTAGTGGCAAATCACTTACTTGTCAAGCTATTATGCGCCTTACAAAAAAAACGTTCAAACAAGCAGGTGAAATTTATTTAACTCATGTTCCTTTACATGAGTTATCTGAGCAAGAAATGCGGAAAAAAAGAGGTAAACATATATATATGATCCTTCAAAATGGAATGACAGCATTTGATCCTTCTTGCAAGATAAAGGTGCAGTTAATGGAAATATTAAAAACTCATTTTGATTGGAATGAGCAGGCAATGGAGCAAAAATTGACGCAAGCTATGGAGAGTATCAATTTAAGGAATGCCAAAAAAAGTTTAAATTGTTATCCATATCAGCTATCAGGTGGAATGCTTCAGCGAATAATGATTGCATTAGCATTAGTGCTAGAGCCAGATGTAATCATTGCAGATGAACCCACTACTGGGCTGGACACCATTTCACAATTTGAGGTAATAAATCAGCTATTGAAGCTTCGCCAAACAATGAAAAGTGCTATTATTTTTGTTTCCCATGATCTAGGAATTGTTCGCAAAATTGCTGATGAGGTGATAGTGATGAAGGGTGGAGAGGTTGTCGAAAAGGGGAGTGTGGAGAGGATTTTTACGAATCCATCCCATGACTATACAAAATTTTTAATGTTCACTAGGGAGGCTTTAGGTATCAAATTTAAAGAAATAATGGAGAAAAGCTATGCTGCTAAAAGTTGAAGATGTCTATAAGTCATATGGGGCAAAGGGTTTTTTCAAAGGTTACCAACAAACCATACTTGAAAATATTAATTTAACATGTGTACAGGGAGAATGCTTGGGGATTATTGGTGAAAGTGGTAGTGGCAAATCAACACTTGGGCGATTATTAACGGGTATTGAAAAGCCTGATAGCGGTACTATTACAATCGCTGGAAGGGATATTTTAAATAGGCAGCAGCGTTTTGGCAATATAAGTGTTGTTTTTCAAGATTACCGTTCCTCTATCAATCCGTTTTTTTCTGTAGAAGCAGCTATTTTAGAGTCCTTAAAAGTAGCTAAAAGAAAGAGAATAAAGAAAGAGAATCTAGATATCCTTATTGATGAATTGCTTTTAAAGGTCGGACTGTCACCGCAATACAGAAGTAAATACCCTCATGAATTATCAGGTGGAGAGGTTCAACGAGTATGTATAGCAAGAGCAATTTCTACTGAGCCAAACTTTATAGTATTAGACGAAGCAATTAGTTCATTGGATGCCACAATACAACTACAAATTTTAGATTTACTGATAGCTTTAAAAAATGATTATGGTATGGGCTATATCTTTATTACGCATGATCTCCAAGCGGCAGCCTATATTTGCGATCGAATGATTATTTTTAAGGATGGGCAAATACAAGAAACACTCGATATAAAAGACTTATGTCATGTAAAATCCGTTTATGCTAAAAAGCTATTGCAACATCATATATCCTTTTAAGAAAATTTTAAGAATAAGGGGGGGAGCATGTTGAAGGGTGCTATGTCATGGCCATTTATACGACTTTATGTACTCGTATTGCTTTATTTCAGTGCAAACTCTATTTTAAATATATTTATTCCATTACAGGGGGAGGCACTTGGTGCTAGCAATACGACAATTGGTATTGTGATGGGTGCCTATTTATTTACAACAATGCTTTTTCGCCCCTGGGCTGGGCAATTAATCGATCAATATGGTCCAATAAAGGTCTTACATATTATTTTACTGGTCAATGGCTTGGCTTTAATCTTGTATACGGTGACGGGTTTAGGTGGATACCTGTTAGCTCGGATTATGCAGGGAATATCAACTGCCTTCTTTTCAATGGCTTTACAAATTGGTATTATAGATGCTTTACCTGAGAAAGATCGATCTCAGGGAATTTCATTATATTCATTATTTTCGTATATACCGGGTATAATAGGACCTCTTTTGGCGTTGGGAATTTGGCAACAGGGAATGAATACATTTACGATCGTTATGGTCACAATTGCCATTGTTACAGGAATTGTTGGCTACAGCTCTAAAATAGGGGGAAAAGAACCGCTCGCACCCAAAAAAAATCAAAAAAAGATAACCGTTTTTTACTCATTTAAAGAATTAATTAAAAATCGAATTTTCTTGAAATGTAGCATCATTATGCTTGTGTCTTCCATTGTATTTGGGGCAGTTACGACATTTATTCCATTATATGCACAGCAAATAAACAAGGGTAGTGCGGGAATTTATTTGATGCTACAGGCAGCAGTAGTGGTATTGGCACGCCTAACCTTAAAAAAATTTATTCCTTCAGATGGAAAATGGCATAATCCTTTTATGATGACTGCTATGATTATTTTAGCTTGTGCTGCATGGGCTGTAAGCTTTGCTTTAGAGGGCGGTATTCTTTTCTTTTATGTAGGCTCAATTTTAATGGGTCTTGCACAGGCAATTGTTTATCCAACACTGACCACCTATTTAAGCTTTGTTTTAGACAAGGATAATCGGAATATGCTATTAGGTTTATTTATTGCCATGGCAGACTTAGGTGTTTCGCTCGGTAGTATGATGATGGGACCAATTGCAGATGCTTTATCTTTTTCCTATATGTATGGTATATGTGCATGTTTAGGCTTGCTCATGGTATTGTTTTCATTTGAAAAAAGAGCAAGTTATTGAAAATAGTAATTATCACTATTTTCAGTGATATGTTTTTTCCTATTCTGTGAACTTACAAACTCCCGCTGAATCTAGATAACCCCGACGTATGGAAACGGATATTGGAGGGGAGCTTTTTTGCGAGCTCAATAAAATCCGGAGGCAATGACACTGAGGCGTAATTGATATCTCTAAAGGTATAAAAATCATTACAACAGGCAAACCTTTTATGAGACTAGTTTCCATGAAAGGGGAAATTGAAGATGACTACGATTTTAACAGCAAATAAACGTGAAAAAGGGCGTCGCTCATCATTAACACAGCTTAGACAGAACGGTGCTATTCCAGGTGTTGTCTATGGCTATCAAATGGAGTCAACGGCCATCACAGTGGATGCTAGAGCGTTTGCTAAAATACTAGCTACGTTCGGAAATAAAAGTGTCTTTCAATTAGATATGGATGGCAGACAGATTAATGCAGTATTAACAGAGGTGCAACGCTGTGCGCTTAAGGGCAATGTAAAGCATGTGGATTTTAAATCCATCAATATGTCTGAGGAGCTAGAGGTAGATATTCCAGTGACAGTGGTTGGACGTGCAGCAGGAGTCGCTGATGGAGGATTTCTTTTACAGCCTAATCGTGAGGTACGCATAAAGGTGAAGCCGACAGAAATTCCTGAATCAATAGAGGTAGATGTCAATAATTTAGCTATTGGGACTTCTCTCTATGTTGGAGATATCCGCCAGCAGTTTTCCTTTGATATTTTACAGGAGGATGATTATACATTAGTGACAATCACACCACCTGCTGCTGAAAATATACAGGAAGATGATACAGTGGACGATACACCTGAAGTGATAGAAGCGACAGGACAAAATACTGCTGAGCCAAAAGAATAGAGTAAAAGAGGAGCCATCTTACACGCGGTAAGTGGCTCCTTGCTGCTTATTGGATAAACTGCTGTATAGATTTACGATAACGGAAATACATGGTTAGGTACATAGCGAAAGCTGCTAAAAATAGCCATGGTGGGATAAAACGCATAAGTGCAAAGGGTGTTTCAAATAAAAAAGCAAAAAGGAAAGCAGAACCTTCTTTATCCCATAAACCTGGCGTAAAATAAGCATCTTTTATATATAGAAACCTAGAAAAGTTGTCATTATTATAAAAAATCATAAACCATATAAAAGAGATGATCGCCCAATTGCTGGAATGCTTCATTAATCGTTTATATTTTGCAATTTGGGAATCATTATCCGAAAATAATTGATCGTTGCCATTTTTTCTTTTTAACCAATAATAAGTACTATCATATGATTTTTCTTTTAATTCTTGCCATCCAAAATCCTCATATAACTGCTTATAGCTAGTTCGGTCTTCTTTCCGAAGATTTTGCTGACAATCGATGCGGATAACCTGCTCAAAATCAGTCGTATTTTTAAATGTATAAAACCCAGCAGAATTTATTTTTGTACAAACCCATCCTTTGGACAGCATATGATTTAACCATTGCTCTTCCTTATCGATATCAAAAAAGATTTTAAACTTTTTCATATCCATCAGCTCCCTCATATAAAGATAAAATTCGCTGCAATCTTTGTTGCTCGGCTGCCAATATTTCTAGTCCCTCAGCTGTTGTTTGGTAAACCTTGCGTCTCGTGTCCTGAGTCTCAACGGGCGAAATCCAATGATATTTCAATAAATTTTCAATTGCTCCGTACATAGTGCCAGCAGCAATTCTTACACTACCAGCACTCATTTCCTCGATTTTTTGCATCATTGCATAGCCATGTAACGGTTCCCGTAAGGCGAGTAGAATATAATGCATGGTTTCAGATAAAGGCAGTAATTTATGCTTTTTCACAAGTTCACCTCATATACAGTTCAACTATATAGTTTGATTATATATAGTTGAACTGTATATTGCAACTGAATAAAAAAAGACAATGCACTTTTTTGCATTGTCTTGAAAGCTTATACTACGGCACTTTTCACGCCAGTCCATCTCATAAATAATTTTTCATTAAAAGTTAAAGCAAATTGTACGATTGGTCCGAGTCCAAAAGCCATCAGCATAGTACCAATACCGATGGGACCACCAAGTAAAAAGCCAATCACAGCAACCGTTACTTCCATAGTTGTTCGGGAGCGTGTGACACTCCAGCCTAGTTTATGAACCATAAGTAACATTAGTGTATCTCGCGGGCCAATGCCTAAATTTGCTACCATATACATACCGCAGCCCCAGCCCAATAAGACTAATCCTGTTAGGTAGGAAACGAGCTGCATCCAAAAACCATCGATGTCAGGCAGCCAGTAGTTAAAAACATCAATAAAAATACCTGCTAAAAACATATCGATAAAAGTGCCTGGTAATGGGAATTTTTTCGTAATAACCATATCAAAGGCTAAGATTGTAAGTCCCAATAAGATAGACCAAGTACCAATCGTTAATCCAATTGATTTCGTTAAGCCGATATGCAGTACATCCCATGAGCCTACACCAAAGAGTTGGCCTTTAATGGTTAATGTAATACCAAAAGAAAGCACAATAATGCCTGTTATGAAAAACAAACAGCGCGTAAAAAAAGCTTGTTTCATTTTTTAACCCTCATTCATCCGTAAATTCCTGTTGTCTATCAAGTTATTATAGCAATGGATTTTCAATATGCCCGAAGATTGTCATTTCACATTTTTCAAAAAAAAAGGTTTAGCTTTTTTGTGAGAGGGCAAAATAGATAATGTAGATGAAAGGATGGGATGAAATGACTTCTGTACGTGATGAAATTTTAGAAGTTTTGAATCGTGAAAAAATAGGAACGATGGCAACAGTAGAAGATGGTAAACCATACTCACGTTACATGACGTTCCAACATGAAGATTTTGTGTTATATACAGTGACAAATAAACATTCTGAGAAAATGGAAGAGCTTCGAAAAAATCCATATACCCATATATTATATGGCTATGAAAATGGAGGCTTTGGTGATACGTATGTCGAAATAGAGGGCAAACTCACAGAAGTACACGAAGAAGGCATTAAAAATAAAATAGCAGAATTTTTTACGAGTATTTTCGTTGGCAATCAGGATGAAATGGTAACACTTAAAATTGAACCAATTCGTATGCGCTTAATGAATAGAAAAGGACAGCCTCCAAAAGAGCTTGAATTTACAAACGACCATGAATAGATGGTCGTTTTTTATGAGCATAAAAATAGCAAAAGCAATAAAATTTACGCATTAGACCGTTGAGTGAACGAAAGTTAAAATATAAGTGGAACAGGGAAAATAATTTAACATATAACATCCGAAAGGAAATAATAATTAATTCATAAACAATTTTACATAAAGACACTTTCGAATAATAGTTAAGTATAGTTAACGGATTTTCAAAGAAATGAATTGTGCGGGCATTCCATTGTTGTCATGGAATATTGACGTAAATCAATTCCATCAAGTAATGAATCGATATATTTTGGCTTTCTTTGATCACTATGTGAAAGATGAAGAGCCTGATCTATTGCTTAGGAAAGAGGAAAAAGAAGACAAGTTCTACTATTTTAAAACTAATATTAAAAATGAATAATAAGTTAATTAAATTGACGAATATCTCTATAATGGGAAGGTCGCTAAGAAAGAGGAAAAAACAAAAAAATGAGAACATGATGAGCTAAATCATTTCACTAGATTTGATTAACAGGGTATTTATTGTAAAAGCCCAAATAATTTTTACAGTAGAAGCATACTAAAAAAAAACGACCTAAAGGCAAGGGAGCTTTTAGGTTGTTTTTCATATTATTAAGCACGAGTCTTTAACTTCTCGTTCAATATTTTTGCTTGGGCTATAGCCTGTGCATCGTTTGCGATTTCTCCAGGCTTATTGCCATTTCCGATAATATAGGAGGAAAAAGGCATTTGTAGGAATTCGAAAATATATTGGAATTGCTGAATCATTGGAAGCCCCTTAATATAGGGATCGTCGCCACCAACAGCAAGGACGATTGCCTCTGTTGTCTGAAGCTTTTCCTTGAGCTGTGGGAAACGCTCGTCACGAATGGCATGACTTAAGCGATCTATCATATTTTTCATGATGCCTGACATGCTGTACCAATAAATTGGTGTTACGAAAATTACAATATCACTTGTCAGAAATGCTTGAATAATTTGATCATAGTTGTCATCTACAAACTGAAAGCCGTTGTCGTCATGACGTAAATCGTGAATTGGCTTTATCATTATATTTTTTAAATCTATTTTTTTATGCGGAATATCTGCTAATACATAATCAGCTAGCTGTTCGCTATTACTCGCGGTTCTGGAGCTTCCGATAAATGCAGTAATGTTCATATGAATCCTCCTCTATCTTTCAGGTTATAACTAGTGTAAACTTAATTTTATTATCGATAAAGCTGAATGTTTCGATGAAATATATCGAAAAAAACGATTTATAGGGGTGGAAATAATGGATTTAAAACAGCTACAAACGTTTTTAACGGCATCAGAAACATTGAGCTTTACACAGACAGCACAGTTGCTTGATTATGCACAGTCCAGTATCACAGCCCAAATTAAATCGCTTGAAGAGGAGCTCGGAGTAATTCTTTTTGAGAGGCTTGGAAAGCGTGTCACTCTTACGGATGAGGGCAAGCGATTACAACAGTATGCCCAAAAAATGCTAGAGTTAGATAACGAAATGAAAAAAGCACTGTCCAATGAACAAGCACAAGTGGTGCTAAAAATTGGCGCACAAGAAAGTCAATGTGTTTACCGTCTACCAAGTATTTTGCAGCAATATCAGAAAGCTTATCCACATGTAAAAATCATTTTTAAGCCCGTCCATACAACTGAAATTGCAAAAGATCTATTACAGTCTGGAATTCTTGATGTAGCCTTTATTTCGGATGCATATAAGGAAACACCTATGTTATATCGTGAGAGACTTATCCAGGAACAATTAATCTTTGTAAGCGCACCAACTAGTATAAAAAGCCATTCCTTATCTGCGCATCAATTATCAGCAGAGACAATGCTTCTGACTGAAAATGGGTGCTCTTATCGCAATCAATTAGAAGCACAGCTAAAGCAAGAGGGGGTGCTATCATTACAAATGATTGAATTTGCAAGTATTGAAGCTATAAAACAATGTGTGATGGCAGGCTTAGGTATTACATTTTTACCGAAAATGGTAGTGGAAAGAGACATAGAGAGTGGACAGCTAGTCGAATTACAGTCTTCGTTCAAGGTCAAGCCTATCTATACAGATATTGCATGGCATAAGGATAAGCATATTCAGCCGTATCTTAGTGATTTCATAGAGATTGCAAAGGATTGGTATCGTGCACTGTAAAAGCAAATGTGCCTATATTTATATGATTTAGGCACCTTTGCTCATGTTGTTGAAATACTATTATGTCAATGAAATCAAGGTGACAAATTAAAAAGTATAGCCCTTTTTCAAAACGAGGGGTTGATCTCCGTTCCGACTGAGTGCTTTCCTGGGGGCGTCCGATGAGCCGCTTGGGGCAACAGGAGGTTGGTCACGAAGGCGTTGTCACAGGACGTGACGCCTTTAGCCTTCGTTCCCCTTATATGCTCGCTCCAGGGTCTCATCTGTGGGCTGAATCCCCGAGGAGTCACTCAGTCTACACTCCAATCAACCTTTGCTCATCGTATTTTCTTCTGGCAATTCACACAAATATATAGTGATAAATTTGAAGTCTTAGCCATCACTATATTGTGCAAAAATGGAGCTTTGATAACATTTTTCTATGCGAAAACAGAGCAGTACTTTATGTAAAGTTACAAAGTAGTTTTATGCATAAAATGTAGGTTAATAGCTGTAGAATTGTACCAATATTCTATCCATTTAATGTTGGTGAGTAACATGCTTTTACTTTACTTTTGAGGGAAGAATATATTTAAAGTTCTACACTATTGCTGATTGGAGTGCAAGGCTACTCGACTCCCGTGGGATAGCGAGACAGACGAGACCCTGCACGGAGCGTCAGCGCAGGAAGCGGCTCGTCGCTCGCCCACAGGAAAGCGAGTAGCCTGGAACGGAAATCACCTTCATTTTGACTAATTATTCACAAAGAGTCCCTTGACTATTTTATTTTTCAACACTATGAGCAAAGGTGCCTATATGATTTAGGCACATTTGCTTTTAATTTGGTGGTCAGATAGCCTTGTTTGTGTTATTCTACTGTTTTTTTAAAGTTCCAGAAAAATTAGTGTCTTCATCATGTGCGGCCCGACAATCCACTTCGGTTATTTTTAAAGCGTTATCAAGTCGCTCGAATTCGATAGCACAGCGATTGCCAGCAGAGGATTTGTTCATTACCGCTTTATTACTTGTAGTAATTGTAGCGGTTCCATCAACACTTCCAGCAGCAGTGCCATCATTTGAAGTGATGAAAATGTTAAAGCTGTTGCTGGTTGCATTAGAAATAATGGCTTCACGGCGGTTAAAATCAGTCGCACCTTTTCCCCATTTATAGCTATAGAAATAGGTACCTTCCCAGGCGCTTTTCGTAGGTGTTGTAAGCCGCAATGTTGGATCAAGCTGATTTTGACCGTTTTTAGCAAGTACATTTAACGACGCATTATTCGTATTTTCATAAATAGCTTGTGCATCTTGAGAAATTTCATAAAAATTTCTTTCATCCATTCGATGAAGTATTGTAACGACTTGAGCACGTGTCATTTTGTTTGTCACGCCAAAAAACTTCTGTAAATTACGATTTTCATACTGTGGATTTTGGCCAGTGGAAATGTAATAATCAAGTAAAAACTGGATGGATTGATCTAATCCACTTTTGCCCTTAGCTAAATGTGTAATCGCTTGAGCAACCACGCCACGCTTGATGGAAGCCGCCCGAATATTATTATCTAGATAGCCGTTTAATGGCACACCATAGCTTGCCAGGCGATTGTAATATTCATCTGACCAGTTGGCAGCAGGGGTTTGTTTTTTTAATTCATCATAGGGTGTTTCCAATTCATAAAAATTTGACAATAATTTCGCGAATTGTTGCTCAGTAATTGTTTCATTAGGTTTAAAAGAGCCATCTGAATAGCCATTTACAATATCGTACTCCTCAGCCCATAAAATAGCTTCATAGGCATAATGATCCTCAGGCACATCTTTAAAGCCTGCAGCCTGTCCCCTGTCCCCACCTGCAATAACAAGCAGTGAAAATAGTAAGGTATACACTAATTTTTTCATTAGTTTTATTCATCCCTTCTAGCTAGTTATACTAATAGTTTGCAGGAAATGGATAAAAACTGCAAATTTTTCTAGTCTCAATTAACAAGTGGTAGAGGAGACTGAGATTTTCAATATGGAAGGGGAGCTGTTAAATGTTACAATGTTTCAATCAATACTTACAAAAATGGATGCCTATTTTAACGCCACTTAGCTTAATCATAGGCGTGCTATTTGAAAATATCGGGCACCAGCTGTTATTTTTAGTGCCATGGATATTTGCCTTTATGACATTTGCGGGTAGCTTAAGTATGAATATAGAAGGAATGAAAAGCTTAAAAAAATATCCAACAGTCATTTTTATAGCCATTACATTTCTACATATTCTCATGCCAATTTGGGCTTATATTGTGTCCACAATCATTTTTCATGAGCATTTTCTAACTATAGGCTTTGTCTTAGCTGTTGCGATTCCAACAGGGGTTACAAGCTTTATTTGGGTGAGCATGTGTAGAGGGAATCTTGCGTTATGTCTTGCTATTATTTTAATTGATACAGTTCTATCACCAATCATCATTCCTGCATTATTACATATCGTTGTGGGGCAAACAATTGAAATCAATACAGCTGGGCTGATGCTAGATTTACTTTGGATGATTGTTGTGCCATCGCTTGCTGGTGTTGTGTGTAATGAGTTAACTAAGGGGAAAATTGCTGTGACACTAGGGAAAAACTTAGCTCCTTTTTCGAAACTATGCTTATTTAGCATTGTCATGATTAATAGTAGTGCGATTGCTCCTTATATGAAAACAATTAGCTGGGAGCTTTTCAGTATTATTTTGGTTGTCTTTCTATTGGCTGTTTCAGGGTATGTCCTATGTTTAGTGCTGGGGCATTATCTTTGGAAAGATAGTAGTATAATCACGATGTTTGTTTTCACAGGTGGGATGCGTAATATTGCTGTTGGGGTGGTTATTGCTACTACCTATTTTCCCGCTAAAACGGTAATGCCCGTTGTATTTGGTATGCTCTTCCAACAAGTATTAGCTTCATTCTTTAGTCGTGTTATGGAAAGATATCAATTAAAATATGGGGGAGCATAATGCAAAAAATATTCGCTATCCTATGAAGGGTAGCGAATATTGATGCTGTGGCTTATTGGGCTGTATAACCACCATCGACTGTTAACGTATTACCTGTCATAAATGTAGAGTCATCACAAGCCATAAACAGGACAGCTTTCGCCATTTCCTCCGGCTGACCTAATCTTTGCATAGGTGTTATTTGACGTAATGGCTCCTTACTTTCCTCAGGAATAATCGGTGTATCAATGAAACCTGGACACAGTGCATTAATACGGATGCCACGAGTCGCAAATTCGAGTGCTAATGAACGTGTCAAGTTTATGACGCCACCTTTTGCCGCATTATAGGCAGCTGAGCCGGGAGAACCAACCCAACCATACATGGAAGCTGTATTGACGATTGTCCCACCATGTCCTTTTAACATTTCTTTAATAGCTGCCTGGGCCATTAAAAATACACCATCTAAATCTACGTTTACCGTATTGCGCCATTCACTGTAGGCCAGTTTCTCTGTAGGTGTAACTCGACCGATTCCCGCATTATTGAACAGGACATTCACTTGTCCAAAAGTATCAATTGTTGTTTGATAAATTTTCGCAACCTCTTCCTCATTCGTCACGTTTGCCTTTACGAAAATAGCCTCTGAACCTGTAGACTGTAATTGTGCCACAAATTCGTTTCCTTTTTCCTCATTTAGATCTACGAGTACGACTTTTGCTCCTTCTGCTACAAACAATTTAGCAGTTGCTGCACCAATACCAGATGCTCCTCCAGTAATGATGGCTACTTTATCTTGTAATTTTCCCATAGTAAACACCCCTAATAAATAATTTCTTACACACTTTGCAAATCGCTGTGTACTTTTATTGTAAAACGCTACAATAAGGAAACAATCATTAAAGTAACTACAACTGTCTAGCTAGTAGACAAAATAGAGAGAAGTGTCTAAAAAAGGAGACGATATTTTGACAAAATGGACACAAAGACAGGAACGAACACGACGTCATTTTTATGAGGCTTTGATTGAATTAATTCAAAAACATGGCTTTCAATCTATAACTGTAAAAGATATTGTTGAGCGTGCTGGCTATAATCGTAGTACGTTTTATATACATTTTCAGGATAAATTTGAGCTTGCCGACAATTTATTGGAAATGATGCTTGATGGACTTGAGGTAGCAGTTGGCAAACCCTATCTATTTGGAGAAAAAGTTTATACAACTAAGCTTAAGGCACCTTCTTTTAATATTATTCATTATATCTATCAAAATCGTACATTTTTTGAATTATTAACTCTAGATGATACAATTCCAAGTTTGCATACAAGAATGCCTCTAACCATTACAAAAATTTATATGGAGCAATTTAAATTTGAAACAATTAACAATCAACCAGTAAATATGGAAATGTTTAAGCACTATACGTCTTATGGATTTTATGGATTGCTGCTGCAATGGATTAACAGTGGCTTTGAAAAACAAGAAGAGGCACTTATTCAAGATATTATCGAGTTAACCAGAACTCATATTTATGCATATGAATTTATCGGCAAACCAAAAATAGAGTGAGTATGCTAAGTATAATGGCTGTTGATGCAATAGAGCTTTTGTTTTGATAGGGGCTTGCTGAATTGATGAGAAAATGTGCAGTATTGACTAGTACTTGTGCTAAATAGAAGGCTACTTGTACTGAATAGAATAACTTGATTTCATTGACATCAAGGTGACAAATTAAAAAGTATAGCCCTTTTTCAAAACGAGGGGTTGATCTCCGTTCCGACTGAGTGCTT